>JANOAM010000561.1:0-4819 GCA_031411215.1 Betaproteobacteria bacterium | reverse complement strand
GCTCAAGTTCATGGTGAGCTTCTTGATCGTCTGCGCGGTGGGTGGCACCAGTTCCATCGCCGGGCCGTTGGTCGCCGCGCTGGTGCTGGGCCTGGCCGACGTGATGGGCAAGTACTACGTGCCCAAGCTGGGCGCCTTCATGGTCTATGTGCTGATGATCGCCATCCTGTTGTGGCGGCCGCAAGGCCTGTTCAAGAAATGAAGCCCCCAAGCTCGCTAGCGCTCGCTGCCCCCCGAGGGGGATGTCCGCCAGCGGCCCGGCGGAGCCGGTTCCGCGGCGGGAAGCTTGGCCGTTACGCCAATCGCCATCGCACATGAGACCCGCGCAAGAACGCCTGCTTCGTGCCACTCGCTGGCGGCCTTGGGAGCTATCCGCCTGGGTGGCCATCTTCGCCACGCTGGTGGTGTTCCCTAGCCACGCCGCGCTGATCAACGAGATCGCCATCCTGGCACTGTTTGCGCTGTCGCTGGACCTGATCCTGGGTTACGCCGGCATCGTCTCGCTGGGCCACGCGGCCTTCTTCGGCGCGGGCGCCTATGCCGCCGCGCTGTTTGCCAAGCTGGTGATGCCGGACCCGCTGGTGGGCCTGGCCGTGGCCACGGGCGTGGCGGCACTGTTGGGCCTGATCACCAGCCCCATGATCGTGCGTGGCACGGACCTGACGCGCCTGATGGTGACCATGGGCGTGGCCCTGGTGCTGCTGGAACTGGCCAACAAATTCGACGGCCTCACGGGCGGTGCCGACGGCTTGCAGGGCGTGGTGATGGGGCCGCTGCTCGGTGCCTTTGAATTCGACCTGGGTGCGCGTGTCGGCTCGGTCTACTCCGTGGCCGTGCTCTTCATCGCCTTCCTGCTGGCGCGCCGCCTGGTGCATTCGCCGCTGGGCCTGAGCCTGCAGGCGCTGCGCGACAACCGGCTGCGTGTCACGGCCCTGGGCATGTCCGTGCCTGCACGCCTGGCCACGGTCTACACGCTCAGCGCGGCGCTCGCCGGTGCCTCGGGTGCGCTGCTGGCGCAGACCACGGGCTTCGCGTCGCTGGACGTGCTGGAGTTTCACCGCAGCGCCGACGTGATGCTGGCGCTGATCATCGGCGGCGCGGGTTGGCTGTGGGGGGGCCTCGTCGGCGCCATCGCCTTCAAGGTGCTGCACGACCTGCTGGCAGCCGTCACACCGCAGTACTGGACGTTCTGGATCGGCCTGTTCCTGGTGCTGCTGATGCGTGTCGGCCGCGACCGGCTGATGCGACCGTGGACCTGGTTCAAGCGTGACAAGCACGGCGGAGGCGGCGCATGACGGACACCGTGCTGCGCACCGAAGACCTGTGCCGCCGCTTCGGCGGTTTGCAGGCCACCGACCATGTCTCGCTGGTCGTCGAACGTGGCGCGCGCCTGGCGCTGATCGGCCCCAACGGTGCCGGCAAGACCACGCTGATCAACCTGCTGACGGGCGTGATCCCGCCCACGTCCGGCCGCGTCTTCCTGCATGGCCAGGACATCACCTCGATGCCGCCACACCAGCGTGTGGGGCGGGGTTTGGTGCGCACCTTCCAGATCAACCAGCTGTTTCCCAGCCTCACGCCGCTGCAGAGCCTGGCGCTGGCCGTGGCCAGCCGGCGCGGCACGGCGCACCGGATGTGGCGCACGGTGGCTGGCGACGCCGAAGGTGCAGCGGAGTGCGATGCGCTGCTGACCCAGTTCCGCCTGTCCGACCACGCCACGCAACCCACACGTGAGCTGGCCTACGGCAAGCGCCGGCTGCTGGAGATCGCCCTGGCCGTGGCGCTGAAGCCCAGCGTGCTGCTGCTGGACGAACCCGCCGCTGGTGTGCCCGCGGCCGAGCGCCAGGACATCCTGGACACCGTGGCTGCGTTGCCGCAGGACGTGGCCGTGCTCCTGATCGAACACGACATGGACCTGGTCTTCAGCTTTGCGAAGAGCATCACCGTGCTGGTCAACGGCGCGGTGCTGACATCGGGCACGCCGGCGCAGATCGCCGAAGACCCCCAAGTGAAGGCGGTCTACCTGGGCAGTGAAGTCGCTATCGAAAGCCCGGCTCATGGCTGAGCCGCTGCTGAAGGTCGAAGGCCTCACCTGCGGCCATGGCGAGGCCGTGGTGCTCAGCGACGTCAGCTTCACGCTGGAAGCCGGCCGCAGCCTGGCGCTGCTGGGCCGCAACGGCACCGGCAAGACCACGCTGCTGGACACGATCGTTGGTGTCACCCGCCGCTTTGCGGGCCACATCACCCTGGCCGGCCAGCCGCTGCACACGCTGCCCGCACACCACCGCGCCGCCGCGGGTGTGGGCTGGGTGCCGCAGGAACGCAACATCTTCAAGTCGCTGACGGTGGAAGAGAACCTGACCGCCGTGGCGCGTCCGGGCCCCTGGGACGTGCTGCGTGTGTTCCAGCTGTTCCCGCGCCTGGAAGAGCGCCGCCGCAACCTGGGCACGCAACTTTCGGGTGGAGAGCAGCAGATGCTGGCCTTCGGCCGCGCGCTGGTGATCAACCCCAAGCTGCTGCTGCTGGACGAGCCGCTGGAAGGCCTGGCGCCGATCATCGTGCAGGACCTGCTGCACGCCATCCGCCGCGTCGCACGTGACGAGGGCCTGCCCAGCATCGTGGTGGAACAGCACCCGCACCTGGTGCTGGGGGTCACCGACGACGCCATGGTGCTGGACCGCGGCGGTGTCGCCTACCGCGCGACAAGCACCGACCTGCTGAATGACCCGGCGCCGCTGGACACCTGGCTGGGCGTGGCGCGCTGAACACGCCACGCGCCACAAACAACAAACCCCGCACGGGGCGGGGTTTGTCTTGAGGCCGAAACGACTCAGGCGCTGCGGCGGCGCAGCGAGGTCAGACCCAGAAGGGCGACGCCGACCAGCGCCAGGGAGCCCGGTTCCGGCACGGTGCCACCGCCGATATTCACGGTGATGGTGTCGTTCGGCAGGGTGTAGACGTAGGTGCCTTGGGTCAGCGTCAGGCCGGCGAACGTGTTGCCTGCAAAGACCACCTGGCCGGTGATCGTACCGCCCGACACAAAGCTGCTGGACACCAACACCTGCTCGGTGCCGCCGCCGTTGCCCCAGATGGCGAAGTCATCACCCGTGGAGGACGCCGGGCTGTTGAAGTAGGTGGAACTGGTGCCAAACGGGCCATCAAAGGCCGTGAAGGCGTAGCCGGCCAACGGACCAGCACCGCTGCCCGATGCGATGTACCAGTTGGAGCCGCCAGCAATGATGCCCAGGCCATAGCCGCCGTAGCTGCCGGCACCCGTGGCGCCTGACAGGTCCAGTGTGCCGCTGGTGTCGAACACCACGTTGCCGGCAGATTCAGTCACGTTGATGATGATGGCACTGTGGGCCGCGCTGCAGGCGAACAGGGCGGCAGCGGCGAGCGAGATAATTTGACGGTTCATGGGGCACTCCAGGTGAATGCGGCAACCGGCCGCGCGACGATCCTTGAGCGAGTTCCGTGCCAAGCTTGATCGTGGCAACGCGTTTACCTAGGGGATTGGCACTTCAGCGCCCGGGAGCGGGAAGAGTCGCCGTAGCGGCCTGTCAATTTGCCCGACAAGATGCCCGTGAATAGTTGGCGACTGGTGCCGGCGGCGTGGTTGATTCATCGTATTGATGGCGTGAACCGCAGGGCGGACACTCGACTACTTTGTCTTCTGCCCACACCCGCCCATGCCCGCCACCACCACCGTCCGCGAAGCCACCTGGGCCTTGATGCGCGCGCACCGCATGACCACCGTGTTCGGCAACCCGGGCTCTACCGAACTGGGCCTGTTCCTGGGCTGGCCGACGGACTTCCGCTACGTGCTGGGCTTGCAGGAGAGCGTCGTGGTCGGCATGGCCGACGGCTACGCGCAGGCCACCGGCAACGCCAGCTTCGTCAACCTGCACTCAGCGGCCGGCGTGGGCCACGCCATGGGCAACATCTTCACGGCTTTCAAGAACCGCACGCCCATGGTCATCACCGCCGGGCAACAGGCGAGGTCCATCCTGCCCTTCGACCCCTTCCTGCACAGCGCCCAGGCCACCGAGTTGCCCAAGCCCTATGTCAAGTGGAGCGTGGAGCCGGCGCGTGCCGAAGACGTGCCGCTGGCCATCGCCCGGGCCTACCACGTGGCCATGACGCCGCCGCGCGGCCCGGTGCTGGTGAGCGTGCCGGCCGACGACTGGTCGGTGGCCACCGAACCCGTGGCACCACGCCGCATGAGCACCCAACTGCGGCCCGAGCCCGCGCTGCTGGCCGAGCTGGGCGACGCGCTGGACGCGGCCGAGCGGCCGGTCATCGTCGTCGGCGCTGCGGTGGACCGCGACGGCGCTTTTGCCGAGGCCGTGCAACTGGCCGAGCGCCACAACGCCCGTGTCTTCGTGGCGCCCATGAGCGGCCGCTGCAGCTTCCCCGAAGACCACCGCCTGTTCGCCGGCTTCCTGCCCGCGATGCGCGAACGCATCGTGCAGCTGCTGGCCGGCCACGACCTGATCCTGGCGCTGGGCGCACCGGCCTTCACCTACCACGTGCAGGGCGAAGGGCCGCATGTGCCGGCCGGTGCGCAGCTGATCCAGATCACCGACGACCCGCAGGCGGCTGCGTGGGCGCCGCTGGGCACGGCCGTCTTCAGCAGCGTGCGCTTGGCACTGCTGGACCTGCTGGCGCGGCCGGCACGGTCACCGCGTGTGGCACCGGCGGGGCGTGAACCGGCTCCATTGGTCGCCACACCCGCCCCCGGCGAACGCATGAGCACCGCCTTCCTGATGCAGACCCTGGCGCAGGTGCGCGGCCGCCACGGCGTGGTGGTGGAAGAAGC
>JANOAM010000560.1:0-4428 GCA_031411215.1 Betaproteobacteria bacterium | reverse complement strand
TTGTCGACGATGGGCTGCGGCGTGCCCTTCAGGATGGACAGGCCGCTCCAGCTGAGCGCCTGGAAGCCCGGGAAGCCGCTCTCCGCGATGGTCGGCACGTCCGGGTACAGCGGGTTGCGCTGCAGGCTGGTGACGGCCAGTGCACGCAGCTTGCCGGCCCTGACGTGCGGCAGGGCGGTGTCCTGGTTGATGAACATCAGCGGGATCTGGCCGCCCAGCAGGTCCTGCATCATCGGGCCGCCGCCGCGGTAGGGGATGCCGACCATGAAGAAGCCGTTGCAGGCCTTGACAGCTTTCGGGCATTCGCTGGCGCGCTGCTTCAGCAGTTCCATTGCCATATGGCCGCTGGCGGCGTGCGTGAAACCGTAGTTCAGCTTGCCCGGGTTCTTGCGCACGTAATCCACAAGTTCAGGGAAAGTCTTGAACGGCGTGGCCGCGTTGACCACCAGCACGTTGGGGCCGGAATGGGTCTGCGCCAGGTGCACGAAGTCCTTCATGGAGTCGTAGCCCAGCTTGGGGTCCAGGCCGTGCGCCACGGCGTTCTGGCCGACGCCGGTCTGGATGATGGTGTAGCCGTCAGCCGGCATCTTGGTGGCGCGCAGCGTGCCCACCGTGCCACCGGCACCGCCGACGTTTTCCACCAGGATCTGCTGGCCCAGTTCCTTGCCCAGGGATTCGCCCACCAGGCGGGCGATGATGTCGCTGGTGCCGCCAGCCGGGAAGGGGCTCAGGATCTTGACGGGCTTGCTGGGCCAGACGTCCTGCGCCAGGGCCGGCAGGGTGGCCAGGGTCAGGGCACTGGCGGCGGCCAGCAAGAGGCTGCGCTTGAACATGGGGCTTGTCTCCAGGGTTGTGGATGCCGCCTCGATGCCTTGATGCCCGATGCCCCGGGCGTTGTGGCCTTGACGGTCAGGCGCCGAGCATATCCGCCCAGATGTTGTCGGCCCAGCTCAGTGCCAGACGGCCTTCCAGCTGGTTGGCCGCGGCGCTGAGGCCACCGCTGCCGGGCACGGCCTTGAAGGTCTTGTCCTTGTCGTCGTACTGGTGCACGCTGGCCACGTGCACCACGTCCTGCGCGGTGACGAAGCTGTAGCAGGTGTTCATCACCACCGGCGCGGCGTTGACCGGCTTGCCCTGCAGCAGTTCGATGATGGCGGCCGCCGCCACCTTGGCGTGCTGGTTGGCCATGTGGCCGCTCTTGGGCATGGCCGGCGCGCTGAAGGTGGCGTCGCCGAGCACATGGATGCCCGGCGCGGCCGTGCTTTCCATAGTCAACCAGTTCACGCCCACCCAACGGTTGTTCATGTTCAAGAGACCGGCGCTGCGCGCGATGTTGCCTGCGCGTTGCGGCGGAATGACGTTCAGCACGTCGGCCTTCACGTCGTCGAACTCCAACTTGGCCGTCACCTGGGTGGCAGTGGCAGTCACTTCCTTCAACTCGTTGTTGGCGCGGTATTCGATGATGCCGCTGTAGTGGTCCTTGAAGGCCTTCTCGAACAGCCCCTTCTTGCTCTGGATTTCCGGGTTGCCGTCCAGCACCAGCACCTTGGCTCTAGGTTTGAACTGCTTGAAGTAGCTGGCCACCATGCAGGCGCGTTCGTAGGGCCCGGGCGGGCAGCGGTAGGGCACCTTGGGGATGCTGATGGCGAAGACGCCGCCATCGGGCATGGCCTGCAACTGCGCGCGCAGCGCCGCGGTCTGCGGGCCGGCCTTCCAGCTGTGCAACACACGGCCGCTGTCCAGCGTGGCCTGCAGGCCCGGTGTGCCGTCGGTGATGAAGTCCACGCCGGGGCTCAGCACCAGGCGGTCGTAGGGCAGCTCGGTGCCGTCGGCCAGCTTCACCTTCCTGGCCGCCGCGTCGACGGCCGTCACCTCGCCGCGCAGCAGCTTCACGCCCAGCGCCCTCAGGCCGTCGTAGCCGCGTGTGATGTCGGCCATCTGCCGGTGGCCGCCCAGCACCAGGTTGCTCAAGGGGCAGCTGACAAAACTGGCGTCGCGTTCCACCAGCGTCACGTCCACGTTGCCGCCCCACAGCTTCAGGTAGCGCGCGGCGGTGCTGCCGCCGAATCCACCACCCACCACCACCACGCGGCCAATGCTGGGGCCGCTGCCGGACGTGGCGCAGCCCGTCAGGGTCAGGCCGCCAAGGGCCAGGCCCGCACCCAGGGCGCGGCGGCGCGACAAGTTGTTCGATGCAGTCATGTCGTTGCTCCTCACTTGGCCGGCTTTTGCGCGGCGAAGTACGCAGCGATCAGCTGCAGTTGCGCGTCGGTGTAGCCCTTGCCGATCTGGTGCATCACGGTCGCGGGCCGGCTGCCGTTTTTGTAGTCGTTGACGGCGGCAGTGATCCTTTCGGCCGACATGCCGGCCAGCGGCGGCATGTCACCACGGGCGTTGCCGTTGGTGCCGTGGCAGGTGGCGCAGGTAGCCGCCAGGTTGCGGGCCAGGTTGGTGTCCTGGGCCCACACGGCGTTGGCGCCGCACAGCAAGGCCAGGGCGGCCAGCAGGCCGCGTGGGTGTCGTGTCATGGGTGTCTCCTCAAAGGCTGCGGCGCGATTGTGCGTCTGCTGACCGGACTTTCAATGCAGCGTGCTTCCTGGGCAAACCCACTTGGCGAATGGGCTCATGCGGTGTTCAAATATCACTCCATGCGAATGTTCGGTTTTGTGTGGGCCTGGGCGCTGTGGGGTTGCCTGATCGGTGTGCCTGCACAAGCCCAATCCGGGCCGCCCATTCAGCCCGTGGAGGTGGCACCGGGCGTGTGGATGGTGCAAGGCGCCAGCGCTTTAGGCAGCAGCGCCAACCGCAACTTCATCAGCAACGCGGCCTTTGTGGTCACGCCGGTCGGCGTGCTGGTGGTGGACGCGCTTGGCTCGCCGGTGCTGGCCCGTGAGCTGGTGGCGGCCATCGCGCGCATCACGCCCCAGCCCATCACCCAGGTGGTGCTGACGCACTACCACGCGGACCACATCTACGGCCTGCAGGTCTTCAAGGCCCTGGGTGCGACCATCACCGCACACGAGGCCGGCCGGGCCTACCTGTTCAGCGACACCGCCCAGCAGCGCTTGAAGTCCAGCCGTGAGGAGCTGGCGCCGTGGGTGGATGACCACACGCAACTGGTGCCGGCCGACCGCTGGATCAATGGTCCGCAACGCTTCACGATGGGCGGTGTGGACGTGCTGCTGCAGCCCGCCGGCCCCGCGCACACGCCCGAAGACCTGGTCGTGTGGCTGCCGCAGCAGGGTGTGCTGATCGCCGGTGACCTGGTCTTCCGTGGCCGCGTGCCCTTTGTCGGTCAGGCCGACAGCCGGCGCTGGGTGGAAGCCCTGGACCGGCTGATCACCTTCAAGCCCAAGGTCATCGTGCCTGGCCACGGGCCGGCGTCCACCAGCGCAGAATCGGACCTGCTGTTGACGCGCGACTACCTGCAGCACCTGCGCCAGGCCATGGGCGAAGCCGCCCGCAACATGGAGCCTTTTGAAGAGGCCTATGCCAAGGCCGACTGGTCGCGCTTTGAACACCTGCCGCTCTTCAAGGCAGCCAACCGCATCAACGCCTACAACACCTACCTCTTGATGGAGCAGGACAAGTGAAGCGCCGTGTGCTGATCGCCTCTGCCGCAGCCTGCGCGGCATGGCCGGCCTGGTCCGTGCCTGCGCAGAACGGTCAGCCTGTCGCCTGGCCTGACGTGCAACTGCTGGGTGGGGGCACGCTGAAGGCCGTTGACTGGCAGGCCCGTGCCGGTGTGGTCGTGTTCTGGTCGCTGACCTGCCCCTTCTGCCGCCGTCACAACGAACACGTCGAAAAGCTGCACCGCGCGGCCAAGGCAGCCGACCTGCCGCTGACGGTGCTGGGCGTCGTGCGCGAAAGGGACGCCGCTGCGGTGGCGCGCCACATCCAGCAGCAGGGCTACAGCTTCGCCAACACGCTGGACCTGGCGCCCATGGCCGCGGCACTGTCGGAGCGCCGGATGACGCCCATCACGGCCTTGGTGGACCGCCAGGGCCGCTTGAAGATGGTGTTGCCGGGCGAGATGTTCGAGGAAGACGTGATGGACCTGCTGCAACTGGCGTGGGCCCCGCGATGAGGCCACTGGTCGCAGGCGCCCTGCTGGCGCTTCCGCTGTTGGGCATGGCCCAGCCGCTGCACCAGTACCCCGACGCCGACCTGGCCCTGGGCCAGAAGCTGCTGCGCGAACATGACTGCAGCAGCTGCCACGTGCGCAAGGTAGGCGGCGACGGCACCGGCATCTACCGCCCGGCGGGCCGCATCAACACACCCGGCGCCCTGGTCACCATGGTGGAGCGCTGCAACACCGAACTGAACCTGCAGCTGTTCCCCGAAGACGTGGTGTCGATTGCTGCGGTGCTGCAGCGCGACCACTACCGCTTCCTGATCAGCACGCCGCCCAAGAAACCATGAACGAGA
>JANOAM010000559.1:0-3649 GCA_031411215.1 Betaproteobacteria bacterium | reverse complement strand
TCGACAAATTCCTTTTCGCGCAGGCTGAAGAACTGCGCGCGCACCAGCCGCGCCACGGGCATCCAGCGGAAGCCGCCGATGACCAGCACGATCAGGATGAACACACCCAGCTCGACGCCGAACGCGGCCTTCAGGGTGTCGCGGAAGAGATAGATGATGAGCAGCAGCAGCGGCAGTTGCGGCAGGCTCAGAAAGAGGTCCGTCAGCCACATCAGGACGGTATCCACCCAACCCTTGGACATGCCGGCCACAGCGCCGATGAGCACGCCCACGAACATGGCCATGGTCATGGCCGCCAGGCCCACGGCAATGCTGATGCGCCCACCGTAGAGGATGCGCGCCAGGATGTCCTGGCCCAGGTCGTCCGTGCCCATGGGGTGGGCCAGGGACGGCGTGGTCATGCGGGCCGTGAAGTCGATGTCGTTGATGGCCACGCGCCAGAAGAAGGGGCCGATGACCACCGCCAGCACCATCAGCGCCAGCAGGCACAGGCTGAACAGGGCCATGCGGTGGCGGCGGAAACGCCGCCAGGCCTCGGACCAGGGCGAGACGCTGGTGAGTGGCCTACCGAGCTCGGGTGACAGCTGGACTTGGGTGATTTCTTGCATTGAACAAAGGCCTTGCGCTGACTCGGATGGCTACCGGTAGCTGATGCGCGGGTCGAGCCAGCCATACAGGAGGTCTGCCAACAGGTTGAAGATGATCACGAGGCAACTGAGCACGAAGGTCACGGACATGATGACCGGCGTGTCGTTGCGCAGGATGGCGTCGATCAGCAGGCTGCCGATGCCGGGGATGCGGAAGATCTGTTCCGTCACGATGGCGCCGCCAAACACCGCAGGCAACTGCAGCGCCACCAGCGTGACGACGGGGATCAGCGCATTGCGTACCACGTGCTTGAGGATCACGACGCGTTCCGCCAGGCCCTTGCTGCGCGCAGTGGTGACGTAGTCCAGGCGCACGACATCCAGCACCGCGCTGCGCACATAACGCATCCAGCTGGCGCCCTGGAACAGGCCCAGCACGGTGATGGGCATGATGGCCTGCTTGAACATGGCCCACCACCAGGCCAGGCCCGTTTCGGCAATGTCGGTTCGGAAGACAAAGGGCAGCCAGTCCAGCTTGATGCTGAAAGTCAGGATCAGCAGCAGGCCGGTGAAGAAGGTGGGCAGCGAGAAGCCGATGAAGGCCAGCGAGCTGGCGATGCGGTCGAACCAGCTGTAGGGCTTGACCGCGGCGATCACGCCCACCGGCACCGCGATGCACAGCGCCAGCAGCTGTGACGCGCCAATAACGGCCAAGGTGACCGGCACACGCTGCAGGATCAGGGTGTCCACGTCGACACGGCTGATGAAGCTGAAGCCCCAGTCGCCGTGCATCATGGCCCAGAACCAGCGGAAGTAGCGTTGCCACACCGGGTCGTCCAGGCCGAACTTGGCGCGCAGCGCCTGCTTCACCTCGGCCGGCACGTTGGGGTTGAGCGCCAGTTCCTGGAAGGGGTCGCCAGGCGCCAGCGCCAGCACGGTGAAGAGCACGACGCTGATGCCCAGCAAACTGGGTATGGCAATCAGCAGGCGGCGGAGGATGTAAGGACCCATGGATTCAGGCAGTCAGGATTCGCGGTACGGGTTTAGCGATACCAATCGGCCACATTGGCCAGCGCAGCGTCCCAGCCCGATGACTGGACCATGAGATTCAGCGACAGCCCGTGCACCGAAGGCCGGTAGACCACGGGAATCACGGCGGCGTCATTGCAGACGATGTCGTTCATGCGCATGAGTTGTGCGGCACGCTTGACCACGTCCAGCTCACCTTCGCTGCTGCGGTACAGCGCGTCGTACTCTTCGTTGACCCAGCGCGAGCGGTTGACGCCCAGCCACTTGTTGGCCTTGCTGCAGACCTCCCAGGAGACCCAGGACTGCATGTAGCGGTCGGGGTCGGGCTGGCGGTTGGCGCTGGCGAACATCTCCAGGTCGGCCCAGAACTTCCCGTAGGTGTCGGGGTTGGCCACGTCGGATGAGAAGTAGACGCTGGCGGTGACGCCCTTCAGTTCCAGATCAATGCCGGCCTTGCCGCAGGCCTGTTTGTAGATGCTCTGCACCTTCTGGCGCACCGGGTTGATGGAGGTCTGGAAGACCAGCTTCAGCTTCTTGCCACCCTTTTCGCGGATGCCGTCAGTCCCACGCGCCCAGCCGGCGGCGTCCAGCAAGGCGTTGGCCTTGTCGATGCTGAACTCGTTCTTCACGCCTGTGCTGTTGAAGCGCGCCGGGTTGTTGAGCCAGTTGGCTGTGGCCACGCCGTTGCGGCCGTAGACGAAGTCCTGCACCGACTTGCGGTCGAACAGCAGCAACAGTGCCTGGCGCACAGCCTTGTCGCTGAGCACCGGGTGGCGGGACTTGAGGTGGGCGCGTTCGCCTTCGACTTCGGTCCACGGGTCGGACATGTTGAGGATGATGACCTCGGCGTCGCCGCTGGGGCTGGCCACCACGCGGCCCTTGCCGCCGGCTTCCAGTCGCTTGAGCAGGTCGTCTTCCACCTGCAGGTTCCAGCCGAAGTCGTATTCGCCGGTTTGCAGCACGGCGCGCGCGGCGCTGGTGGCGTCGCCGCCGCCCTTGATTTCCACCGCGTCGAAGAAGGGCTTGGTGGGCTCGCGGTAGGCCGGGTTGGGCTCGGCGCGCAACTGGTCACCGGGCTTGAAGTCGATCAGGCGGTAGGGCCCCGTACCCACAGGTTTGAGGTTGGCCGGCGCGTCGCGCGACTTGGCGCCCATGTAGGGCTCGAACAGATGCCTGGGGACCAGCGCCACGGAGGCCGAGCGCCAGGAAATCGGCGTGGGCTTCTTGAAGACGAAGCGCACGGTGTGGCTGTCGACCTTCTCGGCCTTGGCGATGTTTTCGTACTGGCCGGCCGTGAACGCGGCCGTGGTGGGGTCGGTGGCGTATTGGAAGTTGAAGACCACGTCGTCGGCCGTGAAGGGCTTGCCGTCGGCCCAGGTGACGCCGCGCTTGAGCTTCCAGGTGGTGCTGCGGCCGTCGGCGGTGACACCGCCGTTTTCGCGCGATGGAATCTCCGCCGCCAACTGCGGCACCAGGTTGGCGTCGGCATCAAACCGTGCCAGCGCCTCGTAGAACAGGCGCGCGGCTTCCAGGTCCTTCGCGCCGGCGCCGAAGTGCGGGTTCAGCAGCGTGGGGCCCTGCCAGAACAGCAGCTTCAGCGTGCCGCCGCCACCGCGTTTGGTGGGCTTGTACGCGACAGGTTGCGCTTGTGCCAGGCCGGCATGCGCCAGCAGCGCGGACGCCACAGGCGTGCCCAGGCCCAGCGCCGCCAAACGCGCGACAAAGGACCGCCGCGGCAACTGGCCGCGGCGGACTTCGTCGATGAGTGAGCGCAGCTCGCGTTCGTGCACCAGTTCGTGCGCGAGCCCGCGTGGCTTCATCAAGCCTCGCGGAACCAGTTGTGCAGGCCCGAGAGGTCCAGGTCCCAGCCGGTCAGCTGCGTCGTCAGCTTGGCGTTGATGCCACGCACACGCGGGCGGCTGATCAGCGGGATGATCACGCCGTCCTTCACCGGGAGGTCGTTCATCTTGATGAACAGGGCCGTGCGCTTGACCGGGTCCAGTTCCTGTTCGGCCAGGCGGAAGGTTTTGTCG
>JANOAM010000558.1:0-3445 GCA_031411215.1 Betaproteobacteria bacterium | reverse complement strand
GTGTTCAGGGGCTTCGACGGCCCGCTGCTGCTGGCCGTGACGCTGCTGGCGGCGCTGGGTCTGGTCACCATGTATTCCGCCGGTTTCGACCACGGCACCCGCTTCGTGGACCACGGCCGCAACATGCTGATCGCGCTGGTGGTGATGTTTGCCGCTGCCCAGGTGCCGCCGCAGAAGCTGCAGCAACTGGCGGTGCCGCTGTACGTGGTGGGCGTGATCCTGCTGGTGCTGGTGGCCCTGCCCGGCATTGGCATCACCAAGAAGGGCGCTACGCGATGGCTGAGCATTGGTGTGACGCAGATCCAGCCTTCTGAGATCCTCAAGATCGCCATGCCGCTGATGCTGGCCTGGTGGTTCCAGAAGCGTGAAGGACAGCTGCGCATGGCCGACTTCCTGGCCGCCGGCTTGCTGCTGCTGGTGCCCGTGGGCCTGGTCATCAAGCAGCCGGACCTGGGCACGGCGCTGCTGATCCTGGCCAGCGGCGTCTATGTGATTTTCTTTGCGGGCCTGAGCTGGCGGCTGGTGGTCCCAGTGCTGTTGCTGGGCGCAGTGGCCGTCGTGGCCATCGTCGTCAGCGCCGACGCCATCTGCGAGCCCGGCGTGCGCTGGCCGCTGCTGCGTGAATACCAGCAGCACCGCGTCTGCACGCTGCTGGACCCGACCCGCGACCCGCTGGGCAAGGGCTTCCACATCATCCAGGGCATGATCGCCATCGGCTCCGGGGGCTTGGGCGGCAAGGGCTTCATGCAGGGCACGCAGACGCACCTGGAATTCATCCCCGAACGCACCACCGACTTCATCTTTGCCGCCTTCAGCGAAGAGTTCGGCCTGGCCGGCGTGGTGCTGCTGCTGCTGAGCTTCACCTTCCTGATCTTCCGCGGTCTGATGATCGCAGCCGAGGCGCCCACGGTCTTCACCCGCCTCTTGGCCGGCGCCGTGACGCTGAGCTTCTTCACCTACGCCTTCGTCAACATGGGCATGGTCAGTGGCATCCTGCCCGTGGTCGGCGTGCCGCTGCCCTTCATCAGCTATGGCGGCACGGCCATGGTGACGCTGGGTCTGGGCCTGGGCATCCTGATGTCGGTGGCGCGCAGCCGAAGGCTCATGCAGAGTTAGGGCGCTGGATCAAGCAGCGTCCGGCGGCTGGGCCGCAGCCTCGGGCAGGTGAAAGCGCACGGTGAACAGCGCACCGGGCGACTGCCCTCCCGGTCCACCGCGCGGCCGCGCATCCGTCACAGTCACTTCGGCACCGTGCCGCTGCGCCACCTCGGCCACGATGGCCAGGCCCAGGCCGCTGCCGTCCACCTGCGTGCCTTCGGCGCGGTAGAAGGCCCGGAACACAGCCTCGCGCTCGGCGGGAGCGACGCCCGGGCCGGAGTCCTCAACTTGCAGCACCAGCACCTGCCCGAAGGGGTCGGGCACCACGCGCACGGTCACCGTGCCGCCGGGCGGCGTGTATTGCAGCGCGTTGTCTACCAGGTTGCGCACCATCTCGCCCAGCAGCACAGGCTCGCCGGTGAGTCGGACCTTCGGTTCCCCCGACTCCGGGCCTTCGTAGCCCAGGTCGATGCGCCTTTCGATGGCGCGCGCCACGAAGTCGCGCACCACTGCGCGTGTCAGCGCCGCCAGGTCCACGGACACGCGGCGCATGACCTGGCCGCCGTCCTCGGCTCGCGCCATGGCCAGCAGCTGGTTGACCATGTGAGCAGCGCGCTGGCTGGACAGCGCAATCTGCCGCAGCGAATGTTTCATCGACACCGGGTCGCTGTTGCCGCTGTCGATCTCGCGCGCCGCGATCTCGGCCTGCATGCGCAGGCCCGCCAGCGGCGTCTTCAGCTGGTGCGCCGCGTCGGCCAGGAAGTGGCGCTGGGTGGCGATGGACTGGTCCAGCCGCTGCAGCAGGTCGTTGATGGCGTCGACCAGGGGCGCCACTTCGTCGGGCACGTCGCGCGTGGGGATGGCGCTCAGGTCGGTGCTGGGCCGCTTGCGGATGCGTTGCTGCAACTCGGCCAACGGTCGTATGCCGCGCACCAGCGCAAACCACACCAGGGTCACCGCCAAGGGCAGGATGACGAACTGCGGCAGCAGCACACCCTTGATGATTTCCGTGGCCAGGCGGGAACGCTTGCCCAGCGTCTCGGCCACCTGCACCAGACCGTCGCCCTGACCTTGTGCGTCGGGCATGCGCAGGTAGGCCACACGCACCGGCTCGTCGCCCAGCAGGTCGTCGCGATAGCGCACACCGCTGGTACCTGGGGCGTCTTCTGTGGGCACTGCGAGGCGCGAGTCGCCGGCCACCAGTTCGCCGCGTGTGCCCAGGACCTGGAAGTAGACGTTGTCGCCGCTGTCTTCCTCGTCGGCGCGCAGCAAGGACAAGGCCGTGCGCTCCAGTTCACGGCGCCGTGCCACCGCCGGGTGTGCACCTTCCACCAGTTCCACCTGCGACTGCCGCGCCAGCGCCTGCACCACGTCGGCCAGTTCGCGGTCATAGGGCTTGTTGGCGATGGCCTGTGCCACCAGCCAGGTCAGGCCCAGGCTCATGGGCCACAGCAGCAGCAGTGGCGCGAGCATCCAGTCCAGGATCTCCCCGAACAGTGAACGCTGTTCGTGGGCGGCGTGGGTGAACATCAGCGGCCCTCAGCCCGGGCCGCGCCGCAGCGGGCTGCGGGTTTCAGGCAGCGATCTTCTCGAGGCAATAGCCCAGGCCCCGCACGGTGGCGATGCGCACCGGCCCTTGCTCGATCTTCTTGCGCAGGCGGTGGATGTAGACCTCGATGGCGTTGTTGCTGACCTCTTCGCCCCACTCACACAGGCGTTCCACCAGCTGGTCCTTGCTGACCAGGCGCCCGGCGCGCTGCAACAGCACTTCCAGCAGGCTCAGCTCGCGCGCGGACAACTCCACCATCTGGTCGTTGAGGTAGGCCACGCGCCCGGTGGCGTCAAAAGTCAGCGGGCCGTGCTTGAGCAGGCTGCTGGCCGTACCCAGGCCGCGGCGAGTCAGTGCACGGACCCGCGCTTCCAATTCCTGCAGTGAAAACGGCTTGGCCATGTAGTCGTCGGCGCCCAGGTCCAGGCCCTTGACACGCTGTTCGACGCTGTCAGCGGCGGTGAGGATCAGCACCGGCACCGAACTGCCGCGGCCGCGCATCTTGCGCAGCACTTCGAAGCCATGCATCTTGGGCAGGCCCAGGTCCAGGATCAGCAGGTCGAATTCGTGGGCCGCCAGCGCGGCGTCGGCCTCGGTGCCACTGCCCACCTGGTCGACGGCGTAACCGGCCGAGCGCAGCGAGCGCAGCAGGCCGTCGGCCAGCACCTGGTCGTCTTCGGCAATGAGGATGCGCATGCGGTTTGACTCCGTTTTCTGGGAACCGCGCCCAGGTGCCTTGCGTGGGTTTAGTGGCCAGCCCGACCCTGGCATCCGCCGACCGGGTTGGCCCCACGGAGT
>JANOAM010000557.1:0-6945 GCA_031411215.1 Betaproteobacteria bacterium | reverse complement strand
GACGCGTTCCTTCTCCTGTACGTAAGTGCCGAGCAGCGCCCGATCGCACAACACGTTAATAACGCGAGGGACACCGCCGCTCAGACGGTACAGGCGGCCCATCAATGACGCCGGAATCAACTGGCGTTGCGCACGCGAGATCTCGAGCCGATGCCGCACATACGCAGCGACTTCCGTCTTTACCAGCGGCCCCAAATGATAACGCGCGATGATGCGCTGGCTGAGCTGGCGCAGTTCGGGCCGCGCCAGAATCACCGCCAGCTCGGGCTGGCCGATCAGGATGATCTGCAGCAGCTTGCGCTGGGAAGTTTCCAGGTTGGTCAACAGGCGCAACTGCTCCAGCAGCGGCGGCTCCAGCGCCTGCGCCTCGTCCACGATCAGCAGGGCGTGATGACCCTTGGCATGCGCGTCCAGCAGGAAGGCGTTGAGCGCATCCACATGCGCCTTGATGCTGGCCCCGGCGGGCAGCGAGGGGATGTGGAACTCCGCGCACACCGTCTGCAGCAGTTCCAGTGCGCTCAGGCAGGGGTTGAAGATGTAGGCCACCACGCAGTGCTTGGGCAACTGCTCCAGGAAGCAGCGTGTCACTGTCGTCTTGCCGGCCCCGATCTCGCCCGTCAGCAGCACAAAGCCGCCGCCGCCCTGCACGCCATACAGCAGGTGGGCCAGCGCCTCGCGGTGCTGGTCACTCATGAACAGGAATCGGGGGTCCGGCGCCAGCGAGAAGGGTTCCCGCGTCAGGCCGAAGAACGGTGCGTACATGGTGCCGAGGATACCCAGTGTGCGCATGGGCGCCTGGCCCGCGCCCTCAGGTGCGCCAGATGCGCGGCGGCTCGGCCTTCAAACCCCAGGCCGTCAGCCGCCACGCCGCACGCACGGTCGCCAACAGTTGCATGGCGGGTTCAACCTTGGGCGCCAGCACACGCAGCACCAGCACACGCGACTGCGGCGCGGTGACGCCTGCGCGGGGCGCCAACACGTGGCCCTGGATGCAGTCACGTGCCGCGTCCAGCAGCGCGTCGCGCCGGGCCGTGGGCAGCGGTTCGCCTGCTGCGAACCACAGCGTGGCCAGCACCGTCTGCCCGGCCCAGCCCAGCGGGGACTTCAGCAGCGCATCACCAGCCGCCACGCGGGCCCGTTCCAGCCACACGCCGGGCAGTTCCAGGTGCTGGGTGAAGAGACCCTGCTCCCAGGCTTGACCGGCCGCGGGCAGGCCCAGGCCCAGCAGGTCCCAGCCCATCATTTCCGCGCCCGGCGCCAGGTCCGCCATCACGCGGTTTTCCGCGATGCAGCCGCTGTAGGCCAGCGTCTCCATTGGCAGCCATTCCATGCGCGCGCCGGGCGCCAGCTTCAAACGTGTGTGCTGCAGCGCCGGCGCGCCTTCGCTGCGGTAGAAGCGTGTGGCGCCGGGTGTGGTGACGAGTGCGTGCGCGCCCTCTTCCATCGTGGCCTGCACATGCAGTTCGTCACCACCCACCACACCACCCGGCGGGTGCACGATGACGTGGTGGCAAATGGCGGGCCCTTCCGGGTACAGGCGCTGCAGCACGCGCAGCGGGCCTTCGTGCAGGTCGTGCGCGCCGGTGCGGCCTTCGCGGTGGGTGTACTGCAGCGTGAGCTGCGCTTTCCAGCCCATGGGTCAGTGGTGCAGCCAGAAGTCGCGGTGCACTGCGGCGATCTCCTCTTCCACCGCAGGGACGGGGCCGATAACTTCCATGGTCTTCTGGCCGCGTGCAAAGACCTCGCGGCAAGGCAAGTCCAGCGTCGGGTTCTCGCTGTGGTTGCCGGTCAGTGCCAGCAGCCGCGCTTCGCTCATGCCGTAGACCAAGCGCCCGATGTGCGCCCAGTACTGCGTGCCCGCGCACATGGCGCAGGGCTCCACGGTGGTGACCAGCGTGCAGCCCCACAACGTGACCGCGTCATAGCGATGGGCAGCCACGCGGGCCAGCACGGCTTCCGCGTGGTTGACGGTGTCGACATTGCCCTGCTCCAGCAACACGGTCTCGCCATCGGCAGCGACCAGCACCGCGCCGAAGGGGTGGCGGCCCTTGGCAGCCGTGGCCAGCGCCACCCCGTTGGCGCGCCGCAAATGGCGGATGGCTTGCTCTTCGTTCATTCGCCCTGCGTGCCGCGGTGCGCCCAGCCTGTGGTGCGCTTTTCCACCCAGCTGAAGAGTTCATACATCGCCATGGCCATCGCACCTATCGTCGCCAGGCCTGCAAAGGCCAAGGGCACACGCTGCTGGCTGCCCGCGGTGCTGATGAGGTAGCCGATGCCGCTGTCGCCAGCCGTCATCTCGGCCAAGACGGTGCCCACAAAGGCCAGCGTGATGGCAATCTTGAGGCTGCCGTAGAAGTAGGGCATGGAGCGTGGCAGCCCGACCTTGACCAGCACGTCCCAGCGTTTGGCGCCCAGCACGCGCAGCACGTCTTCCAGCTCAGGCTCCAGCGTGGCCAGGCCGGTGGCGATATTGACCGTGATGGGGAAGAAGCTGATCAGGAAGGCCGTCAGGATGCCAGGCCCCAGGCCGATGCCGAACCACACCACCAGGATGGGCACGACGGCAGCCTTGGGCACGGCGTTGAAGCCCACCATCAACGGATAGATCGCCGTGTAGGCCAGCCGGCTGCTGCCGATCAGAAAACCCAGCAGCACGCCCACCACGATGCTGATCGCAAACCCGATCATCGTGACCCAGAAGGTCTTCCAGGCGGCTTCAATCAAGGCGCCCTTGAACTCACCAAACTGCAGCGCGATCTGCCAGGGGCTGGGGAAGATGTAGTCCGCGATGTTGAACAGCGACACCACCAGCTGCCACAGCAGCAGCGTCGCCACCAGCAGGATGACTGGACTCCACTTCTCGACGTTTTTGCTGACCTTCATTGCGGCACCACCACACCGGTTTTCCGCATGGCGCCGATATGGCCCCGCAGCTCATGCACGATGTCCGTGAACTCCGGCGTGTAGGTCACCTCCAGGTCGCGCGGCCGCGGCAACTCGATCTGTTTCTTCACCACAAAGCGCCCGGGGCTGCGGCTCATGCAATACACCGTGTCGGCCAGGAACACACTCTCGCGCAGGTCGTGCGTGACCAGGATGACGTTGAACTTCTTCTGCGCATGCAGGTCACGCAAGATGCACCACAGCTCTTCACGCGTGAAGGCGTCCAGCGCGCCGAAGGGCTCGTCCAGCAACAGCATCTTGGGCTCGTGCACCAGGGCGCGGCAGATGCTGGCGCGTTGCTGCATGCCGCCGCTCAACTGCCAGGGGAACTTGTCCTCGTAGCCGGCCAGGCCCACACTCTTCAGCAGGTCGCGCGCGCGGGCTTCGTATTCCTTTCGTCTGCTCTTGAAGTGCGTGCGGTAGGGCTCGACGATCTCCAGCGGCAGCAGCACGTTGTCCACCGTCGTGCGCCAGGGCAGGAGGCTGGGCGCTTGGAAGGCCATGCCGCTGATCTTCAGCGGCCCGGTCACCGGCTGGCCGCCAATCTGGATGGTCCCCTTGCTGGGCATCTTGAGGCCCGTGGTGAGCTTCATGAACGTGCTCTTGCCGCAGCCGCTGGGGCCCACGATGGCGATGAACTCACCCTCGTTCACCTGCAGCGAGATGTCCTCCACCGCGAAGTGGCCTTCAGCCAGCAGCTCGTCGTTGTAGGCAAGCCAGACGTTGCGGAAATCGACAAAAAGCGCAGAGGTCATGGGGACTCAGTTCAAGGTGAAGTTGAACGGCTGGGCGTGGCCGGGCGTGTCTTGTGGCTGCCGCTCAAGATGGACGTCAGCGTGTCCTGGTACAGCTGGGGCTGTTCCTCGTGCAGCCTGCTGTGCGTGCCGCCCGCAAACTCCACCCAGCGGGTGCCGGCCGGTGCCACATCGCGCAGCTTGCGGCCCAGCGCCACCGGCACGGTCTTGTCGGCCGTGCCGTGCAGCATGGTGATGGGCGCGTCGATGCGGGTGATGCGGCTCTGCGAATCGAAGTCCAGTGTGGTGGCCGACGCCGCGACGCGGCCCCAGAAGCCGGCTGACGCCGCCACGTCGGGCATGCGGTTGAAGGTGGACTCCAGCACCAGGGCGGCGTAGTCGGGTCCGCCCTTGAGACCACTCGCCAAAGTCACCGCCACCGCACCACCCATTGAATGACCAAAGATCACGCGGCGCGACGCATCCGGCGCGCGACGCTGGAACTCGGCCCAGGCCAGTTGTGCGTCCGCGTTGATGCTGTCCTCCGATGGCACGATGGGTGCGCTGTCGCCCCAGCCACGGTAGTCCACGGCCAGCACTGAATAGCCCGCTTCGCGCAGTGCATGGATCTTGGTCAGGTTGCCGTACAGGTTGCGGAAGGTGCCGTGCAGGTACAGCAAGGTGGGCGCCTGAGGGTCGACCTGCGGCAGCCACCACATCGCCACGTCTTGTGCCGTGCCGGGTGCGGTCAGCACGAAGCGCTGGTCGCCGACCTTGAAGGACGGCGCCGCCTGTTCCACCTGACCCGGCCGCGTGGGCGTGGGCCGCAGCGCCAGCTGGCGCTGCCATTCGTCCAGCCAGGCACAACTGCTCAGCGTGGGCGACAGCAGCAGCAGCGCGGCAGACCACCCGATCCAACTCCTGCGGGCACGGCCCGCAGTTCCGGCGACAATTCCGAACATGATGTCTCCCAAGTCCAGGCCCTTCGGGGCCCTTTTGTTGTCGGCAAGCTTGGCCTTGCTGGCCCCGCCACCCGCAGCTGCGGCCGACGTCCCCGCCGGTCCCGGACTGATAGACCGGACCATGGGCCAAGGTTTCTGGCGTGTGGCAGTGTCGCCTTTCTCGGCGCATTTTCGCTACAGCGCCGAACACCGCTACGTCTGGGCGGTGGGCACGGAGTGGCAGCGCAACGACGACTGGCTGGGCGGCGCGTCCTTCTTCAGCAATTCCTTCGGCCAGCCCAGCGCCTATGTCTACCTGGGCAAACGCTTCCCCAACATGTTCGGCGTGCCCGAACTCTTCGGCCAGCTGAGCGGCGGCCTGCTCTACGGCTACGTGGGCCAGTACAAGAAGAAGGTGCCGCTGAACTACAACGGCTTCTCGCCCGGCGCGCTGGTCAGCATGGGCTGGCAGTTCAACAAGACCACCTCGGCGGCCGTTCATATGCTGGGCGACGCCGGGTTCATGGTCCAGCTGAGCTACGACCTGCGCTAGACCCGCGCTTTCACCGTCTCGTCATTTCTTCAGCGGCGGCAGCACGTTCAGCTCCGCCTTGGGCGGCAGCAGCGTGTCGGTCCACACCGCTGCCGGGTCGACGCGGGTCTTGGTGGCAAAGGCGTCCGAGACCTGACTGGCCATCAGCGACAAGCGTCCGGGGTTGACCATGCCAAAGCCTTCGGTGCGTGCGTCAGGGCTGGCCACCACGCTGTCGATGGCCATGCGCAGGCGGCGCTTTTCCAGGTCGACATTGATGATGCCGTCACGCGCCTTCACGTACTCAATGCTCGGGTCCGGGTTGGCCATCACTTCCTTGGCGCCCTTCAGGAAGGCGCTGAGGAAGGCCTTCACCGCCGCCGGGTTCTCCTTGATGAGCTTCGGGCTGGCGATGATCACGTTGCCATACAGCTTCACCCCGTAGCTGGGGTAAGGCAGCACGACGATGTCTTCGGTCTTCACACCGCGTGCTTCCAGGTTCAGCAGGCTGGTGAAGGAAAAGCCGGTGATGGCGTCGATGTCGCCGCGCACCAGCATGGTTTCGCGCAGCGGCGGGTCCATGCTGGTCCACTGCACACCGCTGATGCTGTTGGCCTTGGCGAAGATGGGGAAGGCACGGCGGCCGGCATCAAAACCCGGCGCGCCCAGCTTCTTGCCGTTCAGGTCAGAAGGCTTGGTGATGCCGCTCTTCTTGAGCGCCAGCACCGCGGCTGGCGTGTTGTTGTAGACCATCATCACCGCGACGGGCTTGTTGGGCGCGTCGGGGTTGTTGGCGTGGAACTCCATCAGCGCGGCCAGGTCGGCAAAGCCGATGTCGTAGGTGCCGCTGGCCACCCGCGTCACGGTGCCGCCGCTGCCGTTGCCGGCGTCGATGGTCACGTCCAGGCCGGCGGCCTTGTAGTAGCCCTTGGCGCCGCTGGCCAGGAACAGCGCGGCGGGGCCTTCAAAACGCCAGTCCAGTTGGAACTTGATGGGCGTCTGCGCCCAGGCCAAAGCCGGCGCGGCCAGGAGGGTGGCGGCAGCCAGGACGGTGCGGCGCTTGAGCAGGGTGACGAGGCGGTGCATGCGAAGGACTCCAGAATCAACAGGAACTTGAGAAGGACAGCGACGATTCTGCAAGTTCCGTGCTCAGGTCAGCGCGAAGGCTTGCACCACGGCTTGCACCACGATGATGCGCCCGGACCAGCCCGGGGGCGGGTCAGGCCCCCAGCAGGTCGAACAAGGTGCGCGCCACCACCTTGGTGGCGCGCCGCAGATCCTCCAGCACCAGGTGCTCGTCCGCGCGCTTGGCATTGCTTTCCAGCACCGTGCGCGGTCCCGCACCATAGATCACAGCCGGCACGCCCTGCGCGCCGTACAGGCGCACGTCCGTGTACAGCGGCGTGCCGCTGGTGGGGACGGTTTCGCCAAACACCGCCTGGCCGTGCTTCTGGATGGCCGCCACCAGGGGCGCGTTGCCCGCCATGGGCTTGAGAGAACCCGCCAGCAACAGGCGCTTGATCTCCACGCGCACCCCCGGACTCTGCGCCACGGCCTGTTCGATGAGCGCGCGCACCTCGGCTTCCACGGCGTGCACGTCCTCTTCCGGGATCATGCGGCGGTCCAGCTTCAGCAGCACCTTGCCGGGCACGACGTTGGTGTTGCTGCCACCTTCGATGCGGCCCACGTTGAGGTAGGGGTGCGTGATGCCTTCGACCTGCGAAAGACGCGTGCGCAGCACGTCGTTGTAGGCATAGAGCGCCGTCAGCAGCTTGTTCGCGGCTTGCAACGCGTC
>JANOAM010000556.1:0-3073 GCA_031411215.1 Betaproteobacteria bacterium | reverse complement strand
GTTGTTGCCAGTCAGCGGCGCCAGGTACTGCAGCTTGGGGTCGTTGTTGGGGTTGTAGGCGCCGCTGGTGGGTGCGGTGCCGAAGGCGGCGTCACTGGCCGGCCGCAGCGTCGTGCGCAGCAGGGCTTCTGCGTCGATGGAGCGCTGCGCCACCGCGGCCATGTCGGCGTGCAGCACGTGCGTGCCGCGCGCGGTGCCGGCCATCCGGTTGAGCGCATCGGCCACGGTGGTGGAGCCATAGACCTGGCCGCTGGTGTTGGCGCCCAGGCGGATGGCGCCGGCTGCGCTGACCTGGTACTGGCGCACATTGCGGCCGCTCAGCCACACCGCGCTGCCGGTGGCCGACACCGACGTGAACACGGTGCGTGTGTTGCTGGCCGCCAGCGCGTCGGCCATGCGGCCGCCCCAGCCGGCCGTGGCGCCTTCGGGGCCCAGCGCCTGCCAGGTGCTTTGCTGGTCGTTGTGCGAGAAGAGGCGCGCCGGCTTGGGGTGCGTGGCCAGCGCGTACTGCGCCTTGGTGGTGGGCATGACCAGCGGGCCGATGTTGGGCAGGATCGCCAGACGGCGGTCGGTGTCGAACATGGTCTGCAGCGTGCCCATCAGCGGGTGCAGCGCAAACGTGCGGCCTTGTGCGTTGAGGGGTGCGATGGGCAGCACGCCGCCCAACCGTGCAGGCGAGCCCACGGCGGCCGAGCCCACGGGCACGGTGCCGGGGGCCAGCAGCGAGATCGGATCTGGCTGCTGGTTGCGTGTGGTGGTGTAGGCGTTCCAGCTGGCCGTGTCCGTGGGCAGCACCATGTTGTAGGCGTCGTTGCCACCAAACAGGAACAGGCAGACCACCGCGCGGTAGTCGCCCGCGGTCTGCGCGGCGGCGCTGCCGGCGGCCAGCAGGTTCAGCGCCAGCGGCGCACCGGCGCCAGCCAGAGCCGACACGGTGCTGGCGTGCTGCAGGAAAAGTCGACGGGTGGCGTTCATGGAGCGGCTCATTTCTGCACCTGGAATTCAGGGGTGGCCAGCACCAGCAGGATGGCCGCGTTCACGCGGTTGCGCTTGGCGGTGTCCACGGCGGCCTGGTTGGTGGCGGTGAGCGCAGGGACGGTGATGCTGGTCACGGCCGTGGCGATGTCTGTCTGCGTCGCTGCACCCAGGTTGCCGTAGCTCAGCCGGTCGGCCACACGGGCCACCAGCGCGGGCACGTCGCTGGTGAGCGCCAGTTCCGCCGTGAAGTCCGGCTGCACGTCGCGCCGGTTGCGCACCACGCCATTCACCGTGCCGTTGGTGGCGCCCACACCGGCGCTGATGTTGTCGCGCATGTAGTTGACGAAACCTGCCGCGGTGGTTTCGCTGGCCAGCTGCATTTCCGGCACGGCCAGGTTGCGCGTGGCCGATTGCGTGCCGGGTGCCACGTAACCTGGGCGGTAGAAGTTGAACACCGAAGGCGCCCGCAGCGGCGTCTGGCCCAGCGACGTGCCGGGGTTGTCGGTATTGCCGACGCGCCAGTAGCCGGTGTCGCTGCTGTGCGGGAAGGCGCGCAGGTAGGCCGACAGGCGCAGCACGGGTTCGCGCAGCTTGCCGCTGGTGTCGCTGACGGTGCGTGCTTCCGGGTGCATCAGCACGGCCTTGACGACGGCCTTCATGTCGCCGCGCACGCCGCTGCCGTTGTTGGCGAAGGCGCGCGACACGGCGGTCACGTAGGCGGCACTGGGGTTGCTGGTGACGAAGCGCTGGATCAGCTGGCGGCCGACGAAGGGCCCCACGTTGGCATGCGTGGCCAGGGTGTCCAGCGCGGTGGCCAGGCTGGTGTCGGGCGCGGATGTGGTCTGCACCGCGATGGTCGTGCCCAGGAAGGTCTTCACCTCGGTGCTGTGGTACTGCGGGTAGCCACGCATGGGCAGGAAGCCGCGGGCGGGGTCGCTGACGCCGTTGTTACTGCCGCTGGAAAAGCAGTTGTTGTCGGGCCAGTCCGGGCAGGTCCAGCTGAAGCCGGTGAAGACCCGGGCCAGGCCGCTGATGTCGGCCGGGGCGTAGGTCTCCAGTGCCGCGCTGCCGGCGCCACCGCTGGTCCGTGCACTGCCGTCTTCATTGAGTTCCACCAGGCCGATGGAAAACAGCTGCATGACTTCGCGTGCGTAGTTTTCGTCAGGCACGCGGCCGGTGCGTGTGTCGGCCTTCTGGTTGCGCAGGTGGCTCAGGTAGTAGCCCATCATGGGGTGACGCGAGACGGACTCCAGCAGGACGCGGTAGGTGCCCAGGCCCTGGTTGCCCAGCATGTCCAGCCAGGCCGCCACGGCGCGCGGGTCGTTGCCCACGTTGCTGTCGACCATGGAGATCACGAAGATCTGGCTCAGTGCGTAGGCCGTGCGCTGGCGCAGTTGGTCTTGCCCGGTGACGGCCTGTTTCCAGAAGCTTTCAAAGACTTGGTCCTGCCCGGCCGTGCTGCCAGGCGTGGCGGTGGCGATTTCGGTGTTGCGCGCTTCCCAGTGACTGCGGTGGGATGTGGCGGGCAGGGCGAACTGCTCGTCTATCCAGGCCGCATAGCCGATGTCCATGACACGGTCGATGGCGGCATCAGTCGGGCCGAACGAGGCCTGCGTCAGGAAGCGTGCGGCCTCGGCCCGTGTGGACGGCTTCTCGATGACGGCCGGTGGCGGCGTGCTGTCGCCTCCACCACCACCGCCGCCGCCACAAGCGGCAAGCAATGTGGTCAGCACCAGCGCGCAGGCGGTTTGTCTGATGAACGAGCGGATCACGGTGACTCTCCCGGCGCTGGGCAAACCGCGATCTTCTCCCCTGCCCACGTGGCGGCGTGCGGCAGATTGCGCAAAACTTGTGACCGCTTTGCTGCGGCCGCCAGCTCTTACTTTTGGATGCGTTTGCCCACGATCACAGCGCAGGCGCCAGGCGGCGGCGCGCCAGGTCCAGCGCCATCTGCTGGCGCTGCGCCCAGTCCTGCAACTGGTCCTCGCCGATGCGGCCCACGTTGAAGTAGCTGGCTTGCGGATGCGCCATGTAGAAGCCGCTGACGCTGGCGGCCGGCGTCATGGCCAGGCTCTCGGTCAGCGCCATGTCCACG
>JANOAM010000555.1:0-3867 GCA_031411215.1 Betaproteobacteria bacterium | reverse complement strand
GGGCACCCAGGGCTTGTCCATCCACCTGGCGTGTTTTTCCACCGTGTGTGCGTGGTAGCGGGTCTTGCCCGCCACGGGGTCGTTGCTCTTGTCGCCGTTGCGGAAGCGGTCGGGGAAGATGTAGTAGTAGACGACGTCGGCGGCCCATTCCGGCACCTTCATGGCGGCGGAATACACGGTCTGGCGGAAGCGCCGGATGGTGCCCACGTTGGCCGGGCGTTCGCCCACCGCACCCAGGCCGCCGGTGCCTTTTTCGCGTGTCCAGTACAGCGGCTCGTTGTTGTTCTGGTAGGCGTAGAGCCGACCGCCGACTTCGGCTTCGAACCAGTAGCCGTAGACCGCCACGTCGGCAAAGCGGTGACTGGCGGTCCAGGTGTCCGCGCCACCACCGCTGCGCTTGGCCATGGGCACACGCACCAGCGGCTGGTACTCCAGCACCTCCTGGTTGCCTTCCAGGCGGCGCTTTTCCACCACCAGCGTCAGGCCGGTGACGCCGGGTGCGCTGGTGAGCGTGAAATCCATGGCCGTGCCCGCTGTCACAGCGCCGAAGGGCTTCTTGTGGGCGGCGTTGCGCGAGTCAAAACGCAGGCTCAGCGCCACGGGGTTGTCCACCGCGACGACGCGTGGGTCGGCAAAGCTCTTGGGGCCGATGTCCAGCTGCGGCCGGTTGCCGGCCCAGGCCAGGCGCAGCGTGTGTTCGCCATTGAAGCTGTGGGCGATGTTGCCGCCACCGGGCACCAGGTTGCCGACTGCGCTGGATCCGTCGGCACCGAAGCTGCTGATGTCCTTCCACGACGCATCGGCGATCTTGAATTCCTGCCGGCCCTGCAGCTTGACGTTCAGGTAGTAGGCGTCGCAGCTGTACTGGAAGGCGAACTCGTCCAGCGAGGCCCAGTTGTTGGGTGTGCCGCGCAGAAACAGCGTGGTGCTGCCCAGCGGGGGCACGCCGTCCGCGGGGCAGCTGTCAAATCGCAGTTCGGGGATGTTGTCGGCCATGGCAATGGTGATGCGTTGCGTGCCGGCGAAGCGGCGCTTGATGTCGGGGCCGCGTTGCACCAGGCGGCGGCCGTCGGGCGAGCCCAGGTCGGCGTCGGCGCTCCAGGCATCGTCGCCCACCTTGAAGCGGTGTTCACCTTCGATGCGTGTGACCAGTTCCCAGCGGTTGCACAGCCAGGTGAAACGCTGCGCGTCCGGCGTGCTCCAGCCGTTGAAGCTGCCGCGCAGGTAGAGCGCACGACCGGTCAACGGGTCAGGCTTGCAGACCTCCGCAGCCTGTGTCGCACCCGCAACCAGAGCCAGCAGCGCCGCGACGCAGCTGCGCGCCGCCAACCTCATCCCTTCACCCCCCCGGCCGTCAGACCCGAGACGATCCAGCGCTGGGCCAGCAGGAATACCAACGTGATGGGCAGGCCGCTCAACACCGCGGCCGCGGCAAAGTCACCCCACAGGTACTTCTGTTCGTAGAGGTAGAACTTGCTGCCCACCGCCAGCGTGAGGTTGGGCTCCTCCCGCAGCAGGATCGAAGCGACCGGGTATTCAATGATGGTGCCGATGAAGGCCAGCACGAACACCACCATCAGGATGGGCACCGCCATCGGCAGCAGCACATGGCGGAAGGTCTGCAAGTGCGTGGCGCCGTCGACCTTGGCGTTTTCTTCGATCTCCACGGGGATCGTTTCGAAGTAGCCCTTGATCGTCCAGATGTGCATGGCCACACCCCCCAGGTAGGCCACGACGAGGCCGCTGTGCGTCTCGATCCCGAGCCACGGCACCTGCGTGCCTATGCCTTCAAAGATGGCGTAGATGGCCACCAGCGCTACCGCCACCGGGAACATCTGCAGCAGCAGCATGCTGTTGAGGATGGCCTGCTTGCGCGCGAACTTCATGCGCGCAAAGGCATAGGCTGCGGTGGTGCTGATGGCGACGATCAACACCGAGCTGATCGTGGCAATCTTGATGCTGTTCCACAGCCACAGCAGCACGGGGAACGGTGGCTGGACCACGGTGCCGTCGGGCTGCGTGTAGGGGATGCCCAGCGCCAGCTGCCAGTGCTCGAAGCTGATTTGCGCGGGGATGATGCTGCCGGTGGCGAAGTTGCCGGGGCGCAGGCTGATGCTGATGACAGCCAGCAGCGGGAACAGCGTGAAGGCCAGCAGCACCCACAGGCCGGCGTGAGCGGCGAAGATGCGCCAGCGTTGGCTTTTGCCGGTGACGATCATGTGCAGTGCTCCGCGTGAGTCGAGCAGCACGTGCCCAGGGCGGCAGGTGGCCGGCTCCACTCATGTCCCCCGCCCCACCTTGCTGCGCAAGCTGGGGCTCCTCCTTTACTTCGTTGCGCCGGCCACCCACCACCCTGGGCCCCCACCGGCTGTGGCGTGCTGGGCAAGGCGCGCCACGGTTGGTGGCGAGCTGGGCAGTGGGGCGCTCCGCGGAGCGAAGTAAAGGAGGAGGCCGGGGCCGCAGGCCACGGCCGGGGGACATGAGCGCAGCGGAGTGCCCCACTGTCCAGCTCACGCGCAAAGGTCAAAGCGCCCTTCACCTCCGAGCCTCCGCGCGCTGCGCGATCTTCAGCTGCGCCATCGCCATCAACGCGACCATCACGAAGATCAGCGTGCTGATGGCTGCGGCCAGGCCGAAGTTTTGCCCGCTGTCCGTGAAGGCGATGCGG
Organism: Betaproteobacteria bacterium; assembly: GCA_031411215.1. GTDB lineage: Bacteria > Pseudomonadota > Gammaproteobacteria > Burkholderiales > Burkholderiaceae_C > Rubrivivax. The sequence continues at coordinate 1,199 of JANOAM010000555.1, read as the reverse complement.
TAGGTGTAGCTGACCAGGATGTCGGTCGTGCCCGCCGGCAGCTTGGTGTTCAGGAAGTCCGGCCGGCCATCGGTCAGCAGGCTGATCAGCACGAAGTTGTTGAAGTTGAAGGCGAAGGCGCTGATCAGGAGCGGCGTCAGTGGCTTGGCGATCAGCGGTGCGGTGATCTTGAAGAAGTTGGTCAGCGGCTTGGCGCCTGCTATGGCACTGGCTTCGTACAGGTCGCTGGGAATGGCTTTGATGAGGCCACTGCACAGGATCATGATGTACGGGTAGCCGAGCCAGGTGTTGACGATGAGGATCATCGCCTTGGCCAGCAGCGGGTCCGCGAACCACGCGGGGCGTATGCCCAGCAACGAGTTGAGGATGCCGTTGATCTCACCGAAGTTCTGGTTGAACAGACCCTTGAAGACCAGGATGCTGATGAAGCCGGGCACGGCGTAAGGCAGGAACAGCAGCGTGCGGTACAGGGCTCGGTACTTCAGGCCCTCCCACTCCAGCAGCACCGCCAGCGTCATGCCGAGCGCCGTGCTGAAGACCACGGTCAGGCCGGCAAAGATCACCGTCCAGATGAAGATGCTGACAAAGGGGCCGCGGAAGTCGGCGTCCAGCAACATGCGCGTGTAGTTGGCGAAGCCGATGCCGACCTTGAAGCCGGGTTGCACCCGTTCGCCCTGGGCATTTTCGAAGAAGCCAGCTTCGCGGTTGGGCTTGAAGACGGCGCCGGACAGCACCTGCTTGACGGCACCTTCGGGCTCGGCCGTCCACAGCGGGTCTATGGGGCCGAATTCACGCAGGCCGGCATAGCGGATCAGCTTGCCGTCGGGCAGCTTCAACTGCAGCGACTGCAGGCTGTCGCGCAGGCGCACCAGGTCCTTCAGCGGCAGTGCGGTGCCGAGCTTGGTGTCGCCCAGTGTTTGCATGACCACGGGCGCCGTCGCGGTGACGGACAAGCTCAGCGGCGGCGACAGCAGCACGTCGCCGCCGCCTTCTTCCGGCTGCAGCTGGATCCGATAAGCACTGCCTTCGGCATGCAGCGTGAACGGGCGCGCATGCGCTTCGTCGGCCACCGTCTGGTCCAGCAGATAGGCACGTGAGCGCGCTTCTTCCAGCAGGTTGCTGGACGAGTAGTTGGTGAAGCCGATCTGCACCGTGTACAGCAGTGGGAAGGCCACGAACAGCAGCATGCCGGCGACACC
>JANOAM010000554.1:0-2578 GCA_031411215.1 Betaproteobacteria bacterium | reverse complement strand
CGAGAGCATCCGCACGATGCTGCGGCTCGAACACCTGTTCGACCGCCTGGGCGAACTGGTCCAGCGCGACGCGCCTGTGGACCACCACTTTGCGCTGGCCACGATCTTCGAGATCATGGACGTCGCCTCGCGCGCCGACCTCAAGAGTGACCTGCTGAAGGAACTGGAGCGCCACCGTGCCCAGTTGCAGAGCTACCGTGGCCACCCCGGCATTTCCGAAGCCGCGCTGGACGGCATCACCGGTCGCATAGACCATGCCTTCGCCGGCCTCAATGCGCTGCAGGGCAAGGCCGGCCAGACGCTGGCCAGCAATGACTGGCTGATGAGCATCCGCAGCCGCATCAGCATCCCCGGCGGCACCTGCGAATTCGACCTGCCCGCCTACTACGCCTGGCAGCAGCACGCCCCGGAGAAGCGCCGTGCCGACCTGCAGGGCTGGATGTCCACCCTCACCCCGCTGGCCGAGGCGCTGCAGGTGCTGCTCGGCCTGCTGCGCGACAGCGGCACGCTGCAACGCATGGCGGCGCCCGGTGGCCAGTACCAGCAGACGCTGCAGAACCTGCCGGCCGGCAAGGTCTACCAGCTGCTGCGGGTGCGTGTGGACCCTGCTCTGGGCCTGGTACCGGAAATCACCGGCCACCGGCTGCTGGTCAGCGTGCGCTTCATGAAGCCCGACGCCGAAGGACGGCTGCGGCCGTCGGGCATCGACACCACCTTTGAACTCAGCCTCTGCGCTTGAGCTTCTTCGCGAGCTTCTTCGCTTGAGCATGGCCGCCGAACGCACTGTCGAATGCCCCACCTGCAAGCGGCCCGCCGTCTACGGCCCTAGCAACCGCTGGCGCCCCTTCTGCAGCCCGCGCTGCCGCGGTGTCGACCTGGGGGCCTGGGCCAGCGAGCAGTTCCGCGTGCCGGCTGAAGCGCCACCGGAAGACGGCGGCCCGCCCGCCGAGCCTGACCGCCTCAACTAGCGGCTGAGGCTGCGCAGGAAAGCCACCAGATCGGCCGACTCCTGCGTGCTCAGGTCCAGCCGACGCAGGATGCGTTCACCGTCGGCGTGCAGCCGCTCCTCGTTGAGGTCCGAGTAGTGGCGCACCACCTCCTCCAGCGTCGCCAGGCTGCCGTTGTGCATGTAGGGCGCCGTGCGGGTCAGCTGGCGCAGGCCCGGCACTCGGAATTCACCGAAGTGCCGGGGTTCGATCACCAGGTGGCGCGTGGGCACGGCCCGCGGGTCCGCATCACCCGCGTCGTTGAACGCCCCCAGGCGGTTCAGCGGGCTGCCCATGACTTGCTGCAGGCCGCCGTGGCGGCCGGGGTCTACACCGCCTTCGACGAAGAAGGGCACCCCAATGTCCGCGAACTCGCCGTTGGAAAAGCGCGGGCCGGCGTGGCAGACGCTGCAGCGCCCGCGACCCACAAAGAGCTTCAAGCCACGCTGGGCCGCGACCGGGTAGGCCGCGGCCCCCCGGGCATCACCACGCAGCAGCGCATCGCGAAAGGCATCGAAGGGCGTGCGCGGTGAACGCAGCGTGGCCTGATACGCCGCCAGCGCCTTGCTGAGGTGGACCACCAAGGCTTCGTCATCGGCCGGCGGTGCCGCACCCATCGCATGGCGGTGGCCCGCGGCCAGCCGCGGGTCGGCACGCACATGGGCGGCCAGCGCGGGCACAGTCCAGCCCATCTCGCCGGCCATCACCAGCGGTGCGCGGCTGGCCGCCCACAGGCTGTCATGCGCACCGTCCCAGCCCAGCCAGCGCTGGCCCGCCACGTCCAGCAGGGACGGCGTGTTGCGCCGGCCTGCAGCGGCATCGGGCCGGGCACGCGGCGTGGCCAGGCCATCCTGGAAGGCCAGGCTCGGCACGTGGCAACTGGCGCAGGACATGCGGCCTTCCGCCGACAGCGACTTGTCAAAGAACAACTGCCGGCCCCAGGCCACGGCGGCCGGGCGCAACTCCGCGCGGTTGGACACGTCGCGCTCCACGGCCGCTGGCCAGGGGCCGTGCGAGGCGATGCGTGCACGCTCTTCAGCCGTGAAGGTCAGCAGCGTCTGTGCCGCCAACCAAAAGGGCCACAGCAAAGCGGCACAGGCTGCGGCCCGCAGCATCACGGCAAGGTGACGGACTGGCGCAAGTGCAGGTCCTGGCCTTCGTGCTTGAGATCCAAGCGCAGCTCCCAGCGGCCGCTCATGTGCCACAGCAAACCTTCAGCGCGCCAGCGACCGCCGCCCAGCGGCTTCAGGCTGGGGCGGTAGTTCATGCCGTGGCGGTGGTCGGGCATGGACGCATCCACGCGGGTCAGCTCGGCCGACGCGGGGCAGACGGTGATGTCCAGCGCAAAGGGCTTGCCCACGGTGATGACTGCGGGCTGCGCCAGCCACTGCACCTGCACACCCGCTTCGCGCAGCACCCGCGCGCCGGGCGCGGGCGCCGCGCAGATGGTCTGGGCCTGGGCTTGGGCTTGGGAAGCCGGAACAACGCAGCACAGAGCCAGCAGAACGGCGTTCAAGACCTTCACTTCGCGCCGCCCCGCGCGAGCATCGTGGTGAAGATCGTCTCGCCGTTTTTCCACGCGATGCGCTCGG
>JANOAM010000553.1:0-2284 GCA_031411215.1 Betaproteobacteria bacterium | reverse complement strand
GGTTCGCGGTGAAGACCAAGTTTGGTCTTCCCATCGCTTACGTGTTCAACGTCGAGGTCGAACCTGAACACCGCCGCAAGGGCCATGCGCGCCGCGCCTTCGAGGCGCTGGAAGGCGAAGTCGCGGCCTTGGGTTTGCACGGCGTGGCTCTGCACGTCTTCGGGCACAACACCGCGGCACGGGGACTCTATGCGGGGCTTGGCTACGAGCCAACCAACATCAATCTCTTCAAGCCTGTGCGCACGGGCGTCTAGCCGCTCGCCCCGGTTTGGCTCCAAGCTCAGGCGTCGCTGAACACCACCTCTGCCATGTGCCGCAACATCAAGACCCTGTTCAACTTCGAACCTCCGGCCACAGAGTTGGAGATCAGAGACGCTTCGCTCCAGTTCGTACGCAAGCTCAGTGGGTTCGCTGTGCCGTCCAAGGCCAACGAGGCGGCCTTTGAAGCCGCCGTTGAAGAAGTTGCGGCCTCTGCACGCCGCTTGATCCAAGGTCTCGTCACCCACGCGGAACCCAAGAGCCGCGAAGTGGAGGCAGCCAAGGCCCGGGCGCGCTCAGCCGAGCGCTTTGGTTCGGCTTCAAGATAGCCAGCGCTGCCGTGCACCGCGTCATCGGCGCGCGGCCCTCGTCGGGGAAAGCAGGTAAGGGCAGGTCACCGGGCCCGCAGCCTTCCAGTGGCGACCTGAGCTGAAGCAACAGTGCACAGCTGTCTGCTGACCGCCCACGACCCGTCATGACCACCACGCTGTCCACCGAGCCCGTCACCCACGCCGACCATGGATTCGATGTGCGCCCTCTGGCCGACGCGCTGGGTGCGGAAGTTCTGGGGTTGGACCTGGCCCGGCCGCTGAGCGAAGCTGCCTTCGCGCACCTGCACCTCGCGCACCTGGAACACCACGTGCTGGTGTTCCGCGACCAGCGCATCACGCCCGACCAGCAGATCCGTTTCAGCCGCCGCTTCGGCCCGCTGCAGATCCACGTGCTCAAGCAGTTCCAGCCGGCCGGGCACCCGGAGATCCTGGTCGTGTCCAACATCCGGGACGCGCAAGGCGCACCGATTGGCCTGGGCGACGCGGGCTGCTACTGGCATTCAGACCTGTCGTACGTGGACAAGCCCAGCCTGGGCTCCATGCTGCATGCGCAGGAGCTGCCTTCCGAAGGCGGCGACACGCTCTTTGCCAACCAGCACCTGGCCTACGAGGCGCTGCCGCAAGACCTGCAGCGGCGTGTCGAAGGCTTGCACGCCGCGTGCAGCCGGCGTCCATCTACCGCCACGTCTGGCGCGACCACGACAGGGTGTTCTGGGACAACCGATCGGTGATGCACCTGGCCGCCGGCTGCCCAGACCACCTGCGGCGCCGCCTGAACCGCACCACCATTGAAGGCGACAAGCCTCTCTGAAGGCACCGCCGCGCCGTGTGGCTTGTGCGCCATTGCCGTGATTTCATGCGGCAAGGGGCTCCTCACCGCCTTTCTTTCCCAGCAGCTTTGGCAACCGCTGCGCAGCGACTTGCGCCGGCGGACAGGAAGGCACGGTCGGTGCGGTGCGGTCCCTGATCGGTCGCGTGCTTCTGCGAACCCGAGCCGTCCCTCAAGTGTCCACTTCAGTGGGCGCAGGGTCGCTCAGGATGCTCGAGAACTTTCGGCGGTAGGCGGCGGGCGTCAGACCGACCTCGCGCTTGAACAAGCGGCGAAAGAAGGTTGGATCCTCGTAGCCGACCTGGTAAGCCACATCGTCGATGCCACCGGCATCCTGTTCGATGATCCGCTTGGCCCTCTCGACCCGCACCGCGTGCACATAGTCCATCGGCAAGTGGCCGGTCGCAGCGCGAAACCGCCGCGTGAACGTGCGCCGGGTGAGGCCCGCACGCTGGGTCATGGCCTCCACCGGACTGGCCTGGGCATAGTGCACGGCAATCCACTCCTGGCTGAGCTTGATGGCCTGGTCTTCCCCCTGGATCTTCATCCCCATGTCGGCGAAGGGCAGCTGGCCGTCTTCATGGCCGGATAGCAGGTAGACCTTGGCCGTCTGCAGCGCATGCGCCGGGCTGCAATAGCGGCTGATCAGCCGCAGCGCCAGCTCCTGCCACGCGGTGACACCGCCTGCGGTGATCACGCCCTCGGCCTCGCTGTCCAGGCGCAGGATCGAGTCGGCGCGGTAGTTCACCTTGGGGTACTGCCGACGGAACAGCTCGCGGTAGGCCCAGTGCCCGGCACATTGGCGTCCATCAAGCAGGCCGGCCTCGGCCAGCACGAGCGAGCCCGAACAGACCGACCCGATCAG
>JANOAM010000552.1:0-2767 GCA_031411215.1 Betaproteobacteria bacterium | reverse complement strand
CTGCTGCTGCCGCCCATGCGTGCGGACCTGGGCTGGAGCTACTTCACCGCCGGCGCCATGAACACCGTCAACGCTGCCGGCTATCTGGTGGGTGCGCTGCTGCTGCCGCGGGTACTGCAGCGTGTCGACGCGCGGGCCGTGATGCTCACCGGTGGCGCGGTGGCGGCGCTGCTGCTGGCCCTGCACGGCGCGACACGCAGTGATGGGCTAATGTTCGCGCTGCGCGCTGGCTGCGGCGTGGCCAGTGCGGCCAGCTTCGTGGCGGGCGGTGTGCTGGCGGCGCGCCTGGCCACGCAGGTGCCCGGGCGATCGGGCCAGGTGTTGGGCCTGTACTACGGCGGGGTGGGCCTCGGCATCGTGCTGTCGGCCGTGGTCGTGCCCCTGGCAGGCGGCGGGCAATGGGCCAGCGCGTGGGTGGCGCTGGGTGCGCTGTCGCTGGCCGCCACCGGGCTGACGGCGCGGGGCACCCGTGCCCTGGTGGCGCCACCGGCCGCTGGTGCGCCGCGTGTGGGCCTGGCTTTGATGCCCTTTGCCTTCGGCCTTCTGGGCTACGGGATGTTCGGGCTGGGCTACATCGGCTACATGACCTTCATCGTCACGCTGCTGCGCGAACAGGGCCTGGGCAGTGCCACGGTCACGGCCTTCTACGTGTTGCTGGGCGTGGCCGTGGTGGTCTCGTCCTTCATCTGGGCCGGGCTGCTGCAGCGCCACAAGGGTGGTTGGCCGCTGGCCCTGCTGAACGGCCTGCTGACGGTGGCCACGCTGCTGCCGGTGCTGAGCAGCCACCCGGTGGCCGTGTTCCTGTCCGGTGCGCTCTTTGGCGGCGTGTTCCTGTCCGTGGTGGCCAGCACCACGGCGCTGGTGCGGCACAACGCGGAGCCTGCGGCCTGGGCCAGCGGCATCGCGGCTTTCACCATCGTCTTCGCGGCCGGGCAGATCGCCGGCCCGGCACTGGTGGGGTTGATCGCCGACAGCGCGGGTGGCCTGCAGCGTGCGCTGGCCTGGAGCGCCGGCGCCCTGGCGCTGGGGAGCGTGCTGGCCAGTCTGCAGAAGCCCTTGCAGCCAAGGCCGCTGGTCCGTTAACGGCCGGCTAACGCACCGGGTGCGAAGCTGCCAACATGCCGACGATGCCGCCGCCTGTTTTGCCTGCCTCCGTGCCCGGTGCGGTTCAGCTCGAGACCGGCGTGCGCCTGCAACTCGCCGACATTCCCCAGGTGTGGTTGCCTGGCGCGCAAACCAGCCTGCCGCTGAGCGAGCGTGACGCCGTGCTGCTGGCCTGGCTGGCGCTGGAAGGCGCCACGCCCCGGCTGCGGCTGACCGAACTGCTGTGGCCGGGGGTGGACGCCGCAACGGGCCGCAATTCGCTTCGCCAGCGCCTCTTCAAGCTGCGCCGGCAGGCCGGCCAGGACCTGGTCAGCGGCCAGGAAACCCTGAGCCTGGCGGCCGGCGTCGAACACGACCTGCGCGTGTCCAGCCAGGTGCTGGGCACGCTGCTGCCGTCCATGGGCGGTGACACCGTGCCCTGGCTGCAGCGTGAACGCCAACGCCGCCGCACGGTGTTGTGCGACGCCTTGACCGAGCTGGCTGCCGTGGCCGAACGTGCGCAGGACTGGCCGCTGGCGCTGGTGCATGCCCACGAACTGCTGGCCCTGGAACCGCTGTCGGAGGCAGCCCACCGGGGCGTGATGCGGCTGCACTACCTGGCCGGCGACCGCGCCGCTGCGCTGCTGGCCTTTGACCGTTGTGAACGGCAGCTGAAGGACGATGTCGGCGCCCGCCCCGACGCCGAGACCCTGGCATTGCTGGCCACCATCGAGTCCGCGGCGCCGTCCCCGGGACTGCCAGTGCGGGCGCGGCCACCCGCCTCGGTGCTGCGCCCACCCCGGCTGGTCGGCCGACAGAGCCCGTGGCGTGCCATGGACGAGGCCTGGGCGGCCCAGCGACTGGTGCTTCTGAGTGGTGAGGCCGGCCTGGGCAAGACACGCCTGGCGGGTGACTTCGCGGCGGCCCAGGGCGCTTTGATGGCGGGTGCGCGGCCGGGGGACGAACGTGTCGCCTATGCCTCGTTCTCACGCCTGCTGCGCGCGCTGCCTGCCCCGCAACTGCGGGCGTTGCCACCCGGCGTGCGGCAGGAGCTGTCGCGCCTGTTGCCGGAAATGGAGCAGCAGGGCGAGGCGGCGCCACCGCTGCAAGGCCCTTCAGCCCAGGTGCGTTTCTTCAACGCGGCCGCGCTGGCCTTCGCGGGCCGGGCCGTGGTGTTTGACGACTTGCACTTTGCCGACGAGGCCAGCCTGGCGCTGCTGCAGTCCGTGGTGTCGTCGCGGCCCGCGCGCTGGCTGCTGACGACGCGGCCCGCGGAAGGCTCGCCGGCCCTGCTGGAACTGGTGCGGGCGTGGAGCGCGGCCAGTGACATCGTGCACCTGCCGCTGTTGCCGCTGACGCTGGACGAGGTGCGCGAGCTGCTGGAGTCGCTGCGCTGGCCCGGTCTGGACGTGTCGGCGGCAGCCCCGGTGCTGTTGCAGCGCAGTGGCGGCAACCCGCTGTTCCTGCTGGAGTCATTGAAGGCGGGTTGGACCTTGCAGGACAGGCTGCCTGGCCAGGTCTCCTCGCCGCCGGTCGTGCCGGCCGTGCCGGGTGTGCAGGCCTTGATCGAACGGCGCATCTCCCGCTTGTCGCAAGGCGCGGTGCAACTGGCGCGCTGCGCGGCCCTGGCGTCGCCGGACTTCTCCATCGAACTGGCCGCCCATGTGCTGAGCCTGCGCACCAT
>JANOAM010000551.1:0-1852 GCA_031411215.1 Betaproteobacteria bacterium | reverse complement strand
TCCGGGTTGTGGGGGTCCAGTTTCACGTCAGCGATCCAGTGGCCCATCTTGTCCTGGCCGCGCAGGTAGTCCACGAGCCAGGGGTAGGGCGTCGCATCATGCTTGGAGCGTGCGCCCAGTGCTGTCCAGCTGCGGCCATCGTCGTGGGACAGGAAGACCTCGTCGCCTTCACTCCAGCGTTCGATGGTGGAGACGATCAAGCGCCCCGGCACGCGCGCGTCGGCGTCCAGGCCCGAGTAGCCGAAGCCCTGGTTGCCTGAGTCGGTCTCAGCGGGCTTGACGGGCGTGATGTCAGTCCAGCGGCCATCGGCGCCACGCTTCCACACGCCGCCGCTGCGTGCGTTGCCAGGGTTGCTGACTTCACCGGGTTTGCTGCCTGCTGTCAGCGTGACGTACAGCGTGCCGTCGGCACCGAAGGCGGCACGCTGCGGCGCCATCTCGGGCAGGGCGGTGTCACGTTCGAAGCTCTCGCCGTTGTCGCGCGACACGTACAGGCCCGGCTTGTCGTGGCAGCCCGCATAGACCGTGGCCGCACCGCTGCCGGCCTGGCCGCGCGCCGGGTCCACGGCCACCAGCGAAACATGCGCGCCGGGGAATTTGACGCGGCGGAAGCTGGCGCCGCGGTTGTCGCTGCGCCACAGGCCGTCACGCGTGCTGCCCAGGTAGATGACCTGGCCGTTGAAGGGGTCCACCTGCAGGCGTTCACCGGAGCCGCGGCCACCTTCGTTGCCACCCAACTTGAAGGCCAGCTCGGTGACCGTCCAGCTGGCGCCGCGGTCGTTGGACGCCAGCAGCGCGGCCTTGCGCGCCCATTCGCCCGTGTAGGTGCCGCAGGCGGCGTAGACGCGGTTGGCATCCGCCGGGTCCACGGCCAGGGCCAACACGCCCATCAGTTCGGCGTCGGCCTTGGACAGGTGGTCCAGCAGCGGCACCCAGGACTGGGTGGATGGGTCAAAGCGGTAGATGCCGCCAATGTCGGTGCGGGTGTACAGCAGTCCCGGCTCGCGCGGATGGAAGACAAAACCATCGACAAAACCGCCGGCGCCAAAGGGCACGGTGGCCCACTGGTAGGGCCCGGTGGGCGCGGCAGCCGCCGCCCAGGCGCGCGGCAGGTTACCCGCAGCGCCTGCGGCAAGCGCCAGCGCGCCTGCACCCTTGATCCATTCGCGCCTGAACATCAGTAGCGCCCCATGCGCACCCGCAGCACCACGGGCTTGCCGGTGAGGTTGAGGCCGTAGTCGGTCTGGTCGCCGTTCCAGTTGCGCGCCATCTCCCAACGGCCGTCGGGCAGGAAGCGGCCCTCTTCGGCACGCACGAGCATCGTGCCGTTGCCACTGGCGTCAATGGGTTCGATGCGCACGCGTGCGTACTGGCCGATGACGATGAACTCGTCTTCACCCACCTGCGCGATGGACACGCCACCCACGGCCTTGTCGGCATGGGCCGGGCGATCCGTGCCCGTCGGGAACCAGGACTTCTCGCCGAACTGCCATTCACCGAACGTGATGCGGGCCTTCCAGCCTTTCATGGTGATGGTCTGCTCTTCGTGCCCATCACCTTCGGCGATGCCGTGGGTGCGGCCTTCAAAAGCCCAGCGCGCCCATTGCCGCTGCAGCGGCGCGAACACGGCAAAGACCTTGGCGAAGGGTTCGACCATGGCCTTGTCGGTGAGCTTGGAGCCCAGCGGGAAGTTCGAATAGTCGAAGTAGTCGATGCCAAAGGGCACGGCGCCCAGCGCACCGCGGCCGAAGATGGCGTAGAGGAAGCGCGCATACGCCGCCGCGTTGCCCAGCTCAGGCACAAACAGCGCGTTGTCCGGGCGCTGGAACAGCTTCAGATGCGCATGGACCTG
>JANOAM010000550.1:0-3946 GCA_031411215.1 Betaproteobacteria bacterium | reverse complement strand
ATGGCCAGGATCATCATGTACGGGTAGCCCAGCCAGGTGTTGACGCCCAGCACCATGGCGCGCGCCAGCGTGGTGTCGCTGAACCAGCCGGGCCGGACGCCGAACAGCAGGTCCAGCACCAGGTTGATCTCACCCAGGTTTTCGTTGAACAGGCCGCGGAAGATGGGAATGGAAATGAAGGCCGGCACCGCATAGGGCAGGAACAGCGCCATGCGGTAGAAGCCCCGCCCGTGCAGTGCGGGCCAGTTCAGGGCCACGGCAAACAGCAGGCCCAGCGCAAAAGTGAACAGGGTGTTCAATGCGGCGAAGGACACGGTCCACACGAACACACGTACGAAGGGGCCGAAGAAGCGCGTGTCCGTGAAGATGCGCTGGTAGTTGCTGAGGCCCACCACCGTGCGAAAGCCCGGCGCCAGCGCGCGGCCGTCGGCGTCGCGCCAGCTGCCGTTGGTGTGGTCGGCCACCACGGGGCGGCCGTCCGCCAGGTCGCGCAGCGTGGTCTCGTCAACGCGCTGGTAGCGCGGCGACTGGTCGGCCACGCGGCGCAGGCCCGACAGGCGCCAGTTGCTGCCGTCAGGGGTGGTGAAGTCCAGCCGCTGCAGTTGCGGCAACAGGGGCACGATCTCGCGCGGTGTGAGCGCTGCGGCGCCGGGCGCAGGCTCATCCGGCGCCTGTGCGCGCAGCGGCACCGGCACAGCGACGGCATCGCCTGCAGGCAGTTCAAACGGCGCGCTGACCCAGGCCGTGCCGTCGTCGGCATGCAGACGCGCCTGCAATCCCGTGCCCGTGCGGTGCAGTGCCAAGTCCATGCCCAGGCCGCGGCTGTCGGCGCGGTCCAGCAGCACGGCCGTGGCACGTTCGAACGACAGCAGGTGCTGGGAGCTGTAGTTGGTCAGACCTATGGCCACGGTGAAACCCATGGGCAGCACGATGAACACCAGCACGGCCAGCAGCCCCGGCAGCACGTAGCGCCAGGCCTGCAGCCGACGCGAAAGCTGCACCGTCGCCAAGAGGCCCGCCGCCACCAGCACCGCCACCGCCCACGCACCCTGGTGCAGCCGCCATAGCTGTTGCGCCAACATCAGCAGGCCTAGCAGGGCGGCGAAACTCAGGCCATGCAAGACCGCTGCGCTGACACGGCTGGCGTCCTGCAAGACCTTCACGAAGGCCCCCCGCTACCGGCCACCCGCCGTGCGGCACGGGCCAGCGCGTCGTCCAGCGTCTCGCGGCCCTGGGTGATGCTCTGCACGGCGGCGTTCATGGCGGTCCAGTAGCGCGCCATTTCAGGGATGTTGGGCATGGGCTGGCCCAGCGTGGCGGCGGCCAGCGTGCCGTTGACCAGCGGGTCGCTGACGCGCAGCTTTTCGGCCAGTGCCAAGTCAGCCGGAACGCCCAGCGGCACATGCGCGTGCATGGCGAGCAGGCCGGCCTGGCTGATCAGCCAGTGTTCGATGAATTCAGCGGCCAGCACAGGTTGCCGGCTGGCGGTGGCGATCATCGCGCCCACCACACCCACCATCGGCCGACCCGGTGCACCACCCACCGACGGCAAGGGCGCCGCCGTCACGCGCAGGCCGCTGCGGCGCAGGTTGTTCCAGGCCCAGGGACCGTTGATGGTCATGGCGACACGGCCTTCGTTCATGGCCGCCTCGCTCTCGGCGTAGGTGGCCGTGCGCGGCACCAGGCCTTCTCGCACCATGCGTTCCAGCAGGGCCAGTCCGCGGCGCGACCCGGCGTTGCCCACGCCGTTGTCGGTCGGGTCCCAGCTGCCGTCACTGCGCCGCGCAAAGGCATAGCCGCCGGCCGCCGACGCCAAACCGTAGGCGTAATAGAACTCGTTGTACGGCCACATGATGGCGTGCCGGCCCTGCGGCCGCAGCCGGCGGTCGATCTCGAACACCTCTTCCCAGGTGGTGGGTGGCTTGGGCACCAGGTCCAGGTTGCAGATGAGCGCCACGCTCTCGATGGCGATGGGCCAGCCCCAAACCCGACCGCCCAGCCGCCACGCGGACCAGGCCAGCGGGGAGATGGCGTCGAAGGTGCGCCGCGCGGGCGCCACGGGCCGGATCAGGCCTGACGTGGCCCAACTGCCGGCGCGGTCATGCGGCCAGATCCAGATGTCCGGGCCCTTGCCGGCCGCCGAGGCCTGCTCGAACTTCGACACGGCGCCTTCCGGGTGGTCCACACGCAGCGGCACACCCGTTTCTCGGGTGAAGGCTTCACCGATGCGCACGATGCCTTCATAGCCCTTGTCGCCATTGATCCACACCACCAGCGGCGCGGCCGCGCCGCTGGCCTGTGGCTGTGCACGCAGGCCAGACGACAAGCCCCCGCCCAGGCCCGCTGCAATGACACGGCGCCTGTTCAGCATGGCTCGACGGGCTCGCGCCGTTCCAAGGTCAGCGTGACCGTGTGCACCGCCGCGCCGGGCACGCGTGCGCCGGCCTCAAGGAACACGGGCAGCTCCACGTCCAGCGGCAGGACCGACACCGCCAGCCGCGGTTGGCGTCCGGCCGACAGCCAGCGGTGCAGGCCTAGGGTCCATGGTGTGCCGTCGCAGAAGCGGTCGTCCACGCACTGGCCGTCGACCCAGAAGCGCGCCACGTCACCGTTCAACTGAATCGTTAGCCAAGCGGACTCGCCGGCCTCTGGATTGCAGGCGAATGTGTCGGGCAAAAGCAGGTCCCACCAACCTGCTTGTTGATGCGCAGCCTCGTCGGGTACCAGCGGCACCGGGCCTTCGCGCCAGGCCACGTGCGGGCCCCAGCGCAGCGCGGCCGGGTTCCCGGCCGCCTGCGTGCACTGCGCGTGGACGGCCCAGGGGCCGGCCTGCGCGTCGGCCGCTGCAGGCCACTGGCGCACGGCCCAGGCCATGCCCTGAGCGACCTGCGTGTCGCGGGTGGTGAAGCCCGGCGTGTCTAGGCCGTCAGACGGGTAGACCGCCAGCTCGGCAGCTTCATGGGCCGTGCGCAGCAAGGTCGGACCGGAGCCTGTCTCCACCACCAGCGGATGGCTGGCCACCAACAGCCGGTCGCGGCCCTGCCAGTGCAGGTGCTGGCAGCGTTCGGCCATGCCCAGCGGCAGCAGCACGATGCGGTGACGCCGGTGCTGCGAGTCGACGAGGTCGATGGCCTGCGCGTCTTCCGTCGGCGGCGCCAGCAGCAGCACGGTATCGCCCTGGTCGTGCCGCTGCAGGCCCGCGTGCGAGATCTCGTGCAGGCCCGCCTTGTCGAAGTCGAGTTCCGCCGGCACGCCCGGCAACTGGACCAGCACCAGGTGCTCGGCGCCGCTGGCGTCGGTCCAGCGTGTGAAGGGCTGCAGCGTGGCGTGGCGCAGCCGCGCCGCGCCCAGACGCAGGCCCACGGGCCAGATGAAGGCCATGCCGGGCTGCAGCGTGACGGGCTGGCCCAGCGGCAACGGCAGTGCAGCGCCCTGCTCGGGCTGCAGCTGCAGCTGCAGGCCCGCCAGGGGCGGCAGCGCGTGGTGCCGCACATGGTGGTTGACGAACAGGAACCCGGTGGTGGTGGCGGCATCCACGCCGGCCGCACGCAGGGCCACCCGCGGCAGCAAGCGGTCGGCAGGGTCGAAAGGGCCCTGCTTCGGCAGCACAGCCGGCAAGGGCGCCAGTTGCTCGCCAAAGGCGGCGCAGAACTGGTGCAGCAGCCGCAGCCGGCCCCACGCGGGGCGCACCTGGCCGTACTGTCCCAAGGGCGCGTGGAAATCGTAGCTCCACTGCGGTACGTCGTTAGGGTAGCCGCTGGCCTGGGTCTCGTTCAGTGGCCCGGTGTCGCAGACCGGGTTGGTGCCGCCGTGGTACATGTAGTAGCCGTACAGGTTGGCGCCCGAACCCAGTTGCACCAGCGCGGTGGCGTAGGTGTCGTCGGCCGTCACCACGGGGCGGCGGTGGTAGCTCTGGTGCATGCCGCCGCCGGCCTCGGCCAGGCAG
>JANOAM010000549.1:0-9030 GCA_031411215.1 Betaproteobacteria bacterium | reverse complement strand
AAAGTCCATAAGACCTGATGCAGTGTCGCCACCACATCTGGCACTCGCCTTCAAACGCCCACGCTTATCGGCTGTTGATTTTTAAAGAACATCACCGCTTTGCTTTCGCTTTCGCAGCGCGCCGATCAGTGATCAGCGAAGACCAAGATTCTCGCATGCTTTTCAAAGCGCTGTCAAGTTCTCGATCAGTCTTCCGCATCGCCGTTGTGTCGCTTGGCCTGCGCTTTTGCGCCAGGGCTTTTGCTTCACTGCGTCATCAGCAGAGCCTGCGACTGTAGCACGAATTTTTCGGCCCGAGCCAAAGTCCGGTCAGTGCGGGTTCAACACCGCGCGCCAAGCTGAAGCGGGGTCGTCGTCCTCAAGCGCGCGGGGCAAGCGCTCGCCGAGGCTGCGCGTGTCCGCGCGCAGCACCTTCTGCTTGATCGATGCCACTCGCGCGGGGTGCATGGAAAAGCTGCGCAGCCCCATGGCCAGAAGCAACTCCGTGAAAGCCGTGTCACCTGCCATCTCGCCACACACACACACGTTGCGGCCGAGCACTTGCGCCCGCTGGATGGTGTGCGCCAACAACTGCAGCACCGCGGGGTGCCAGGGGTCGTAGAGATGGGACACCGCCTCATCGGCACGGTCGATGGCCAGCGTGTACTGGATCAGGTCGTTGGTCCCCACGGAGACGAAGTCAAAGTGCCGCAGGAAGCGGTCGATCATCAGTGCCGCTGCCGGCACCTCGATCATGGCGCCGACCTCCACGCGTGAGTAAGCCTTGCCTGCATCGTCGAGTTGCTGCCTGGCCCGCGCCAACGCCTCGAAGATCATGCGGACCTCGCCCATGTGAGCCACCATGGGCACCAGGATGCGCACCTTGCCGAAAGCGCTGGCCCGCAACATGGCTCGCAACTGCTGGCGAAACATGCCCGGCTCGGACAGACTCCAGCGGATGGCGCGCAGCCCCAGCGCCGGGTTCAAACCGTGCTCATGGCGCAGTTCCTGGGCGCTCATGCGGTCCAGCGGCTTGTCGGCGCCGACGTCCACCGTGCGGATGGTCACCGGCAGACCCTGCATGGACTCAACCGCCCGCCGGTAGGCCTCGAACTGCTCATCCTCGTCCGGCAGATCGCCGTCGCGGTTCATGAACAGGAACTCGCTGCGGAACAGACCCACGCCCACCGCTCCGGCCTCCAGGGCGGCCGCACCGTCCCCGGGTTGTTCGATGTTGGCAAGCAGTTCGACGTGCTGTCCGTCAAGGGTCACCGCCGGGGTGTGGCGAAGGCGGTTCAGGCGAGCGCGCTCCAACTCGCTCTGGCGTTGGCGGAACCGGTATTCCTCCAGCACGATGGGCGAAGGATTTACCAGCACCACACCCGCATCGCCATCGATCACCAGCCAGTCGTCCTGGCGGATCAGCCGACTGGCTTCCCTAGCGCCCACGACCGCCGGAATGTCCATGCTGCGTGCGACGATGGCCGTGTGCGACGTGCGCCCACCCACGTCGGTGACAAAGCCCGTGAACACGCTGCGCTTGAACTGCATCATGTCCGCCGGCGCTACGTCGCTGGCCACCAGGACCAATGGGTCCTCACCCGCGAAGTCCTTGGGCTGACGGGCACCGGACGCGCCTGTCGCCGCGTCTATCGGCGCCGACGACCCGGCCAACGAACGCAGCAAACGTTCAACCACCTGCTCAACGTCGGCCTTGCGCTCGCGCAGGTAGGCGTCCTCCATGTCATCAAATTGCCGCGCCAGCACCTCCAGCTGCGCGGACAAGGCCCACTCCGCGTTGTAGTGACGCCCATGGATCCAGCCCTTGGTCGCGTCGATGAGCGACTCGTCGTGCAGCAGCATCAGGTGCACGTCCAGCAAGGCGGCCAGCTCCTGCGGCGCGTCGCCGGGCAGTTCACGCTTGAGCAGTTCCAGCTCGTCGGCCACCGCGTTGCGTGCGTCGCGCAGGCGGCCGATCTCATGTTCCACCTGGTCCGGGCCGACGAAGTAATGTTCGACGTCGACGCGGCTGGACGCCACCAACACGGCGCGCCCGATGGCGACACCCCGAGAAACAGGCAGGCCGAATATCTGCAGGCTCACTGGACCACCCTTGGCGCAGCGCGCTCCGGGATGAGCGCTTGGGGGCGGCCCGGCACGCTCACTCGCCTTCGCCGAACTTGTTGTCGATCAACGTGCGCAGCGCCACCATGGCGGACTCTTCGTCCGCACCGTCGATCTCGATCTCGATCTCGGTGCCCATGCCGGCGGCCAGCATCATCACGCCCATGATGCTTTTCGCGTTGACGCGGCGGCCATTGCGGCTCAAGTGAATGTCGCTGGCAAAGCCACCTGCGGCCTTGGTCAACTTGGCCGATGCGCGGGCGTGCAGGCCCAACTTATTGCTGATGCTGATGCTGGACTTGATCATGGTTGAGCGTGGACGTGGCTTGGTTCTGGCGGCGCGGCACGGCGACATGCATCACACCCTGCGAAGCCCCGGCCACGGCGCGGTTCACCAGATCGTCCAGGGGCTGCCCGGCGTAGCACAGGGTGCGCCAGAGCATGGGTACGTTGACACCGGCCACCACACGCTGCTTCACGCCGTCGGCCGCGGCCAGCGCAGCATTGCAGGGGGTGGCGCCGAACACGTCGACAAGGATCAGGACGTCACCGCTGGATTCAGTCACCAGCGCCTTGATACGCGCCGCGACGTCTTCCGGGCTCTGCGCGGGCAGCACGTCAATGGCAGCCAGTTGCCCGCCGCAATCAGGATAGACATGCTGCGCGACCGCTTGCAGCGAAGTGGCCAGCGGCGCGTGGGCAACGATGAGGATGCGGGCCATGGGGTGTCTCAGCTCCGATTATGGGTACCGCGGGGCCGTGACCACAGGAACCAGCCGTAGGCCAGCGCGCCGCAGAGCCCCAGCGTGGCGAAAGCGGCACGGAAAGCCTCCGCTTCGGCCCAACCCAGGCCACGCAGCGCGTCCATCAGCAGCCCCATGCCCCATTGCACGCAGAACACGCCGGAGAAGATCACCAAGTTGAAGGCCGACAGGGCCCGGCCCGCCTGGTGCGGCGGGAACACGGCGCCCACGGCTGGTTGGCTGACCGACACGAAGGTGCAGGCCACGCACCACAGCGCCCAATGCAAGGCCCCCGCCGCGCTGCCTAGCGCCACGTTCACGGCCATGGCCACAAAGGCCAGCGGCACGCCCCAGGCCATCAACCGGCTGGCGTCGATGCCACGCCGCACCAGTCGCGGCATCCAGAGGCCCCAGCTGCCAAAGGCGCACAGCATGGCCAGGTTGATGGCGAAGAGGCCCTGCGCCGCCTGGGTGGCGTCCTGCCCGGCCACGCGGGTCAGCCACGGTCCGGCCCACAGCGACTGCACGGCAATCATGCCGCCGTAGACGAAGAAACCCAGCGGCGCGCACGCCTTGAACAGCGGGTGCCGCACGATGTCCGCGTAGCGGCCTTCATCGCCGCTGCGCGCCGCCCCAGGCTCGTCGCGCGGCGCCCGCCACGCGATCAAGCCCATGCCCACGGCCAGCAAAGCCGCCAGCAGCACGAAGAGCCCGCGCCAACCCAGCACTGGCAGCAGCGCTTGCACAGGCAAGGTGGAAGCGACCATGCCCAGCGAGCCCGTCATCAGCATCCAGGAATTGGCCCGCAGCTGGGCTTCGGGCGCGAAGATGCGGCGGTACAGCGTCAGCGGCGCCATCAGGCAGGCACCCACGCCCATGCCGATCAGGACGCGCGCGCCGATCAACGTCGCCAGGTTTGGCGCTGCTGAGAAGGCCAGGCAACCGCCGACCGCCACCGCCAAGCCGCACAGCAGAGTCCGCCGCGGGCCGAAACGGTCCAAGGCCTTCCCCAAAGGCAGCTGCACGCTGGCAAACCCCAGAAAGTAGGCGCCGGCCAAGAGGCCCAGATCGGCCGCGTGCAAGCCCAGTTCGCCACTGAACACTGGCGCCAGCGTGGCCGTCACCGCACGCAGCAATGCCGAGATGAAGTAGCTGAACGCAAAGGTGAGGAAGATGAGCGCGGCCTGCGCGGGGCGCAAGGTCATGGGCTGATGCGCAGGCTGGCGAAGAAGGTCTCCGCCGCGTCGGTGTCCAGTTTCTCGCCCAGCACCGTGGCCTGGAAGACCCGGGTGCCGTGGCTGAAGACGGCGGATTCCAGCTCGGCCTTGGTGCCGTCCGGCATGGCACCACGCAACCGGACGCGGCGGCTGTGCTCGTTGGGCGTGCTGCCCGGCGGCGCGCAGGCAGCACCCGTGGGCGCTGCCGTGGCCAGGTTGCGCGCCGATGACGCCAACAATTCGTCCAGGGCCGCGCCGACACGGGTTGGGTCCACCACATCGGCCGACACCATGCCCCAGGTCAAGCCACCCGCGATGCAGGCCTGCAAGCTGAGGACCACCGGCACACCGGCCAGCGACAGCTGACGCTGCTGTGCAGACGGCCTGCACGGCATCAGGACCGTGGCGGATGTGCCGGGCGGCCGCACGTCGCGCCAGTCCAGAGCCGGCGAACAGCCGGTCATCAAGGCCGCCACGGCCAGGGCTGAACAAGTCCACGCGGCGGGTCGGGTCGGTCGCATCGCCACAGATTATCCCGGTGGGCCCGCCACACAGGCCTGACACACAATCCGCGCCATGACCCTTGCCCACCCTGCCCTGACCCCTGGTGCGCTGGCCGGCGTGCGTGTGCTGGACCTGTCCCGCGTGCTGGCGGGCCCCTGGTGCACGCAGACATTGGCAGACTTGGGCGCAGATGTCGTGAAGGTGGAACGGCCGGGCAGCGGCGACGACACACGCGGCTGGGGCCCGCCCTTCCTGAAGGATCGCGAAGGACAGGACACGGCCGAGGCCGCCTACTTCCTGGGCGCCAACCGCAACAAACGATCCATCACCATCGACCTGGCCAGGCCCGAAGGCCAGGACCTGGTGCGTCGCATGGCTGACCAGGCCGACGTGCTGGTGGAAAACTTCAAGGTCGGCGACATGGCGCGTTATGGCCTCGACGCTGCCACCTTGCGCGCTCGCTGCCCGCGCCTGGTCTATTGCTCCATCACAGGCTTCGGCCAGACCGGTCCCTACCGCGACCGTGCCGGCTACGACTACGCCGTGCAGGGCATAGGTGGCCTCATGAGCGTCACCGGCGAGCGTGACGACCTGCCCGGCGGCGGCCCGCAGAAGGTGGGCGTGGCCGTGGCCGACCTCTTCACCGGCATGTACGCCACGGTCGCCATCCTGGCCGCGCTGCGCCACCGCGACGCCACAGGTGAGGGCCAGACCATCGACATGGCCTTGCTGGACACGCAGGTGGCCATGCTGGCCAACCTGGGTGCCAACTACCTGGTCACGAAGAAGGCACCACGCCGCGCCGGCAACGCGCACCAGAACATCGTGCCCTACCAGGTGTTTGAGGTGGCCGACGGTCACCTGATCCTGGCGGTGGGCAACGACGGCCAGTTCCAACGCTTCTGCGCCGTGGCGGGCTGCGCTGGCATCGCCATGGACCCGCGCTTCACCGTCAACGCCGACCGCGTTCGCAACCGCGACGTGCTGGTGGCCCTGCTGACCCCGGTGCTGCAGAGCCGCCCACGCGCCAACTGGCTGTCCGCGCTGGAAGCGGCCAAGGTGCCCTGCGGCCCGATCAACGACCTGGCCGATGTGTTCGCCGATCCGCAGGTGCAAGCACGCGAGATGACGGCAAAAGTCGCCCACCCGCTGGCTGGCGATCTGGAACTGGTGGCCAGCCCCATGAAGCTCTCGGCCACACCCGTCAGAATCGAGCGTGCGCCGCCACTTCTGGGGCAGCACACGGACGAAGTCCTGGACAGCCTGGGCGTAGGCGCCGAAGCGCGCGCCCGTCTGCGCCGGGTCGGTGTCATCGGTGACAACGCGGCGAGTGGGCCAGCCCCCTCGCCTGTGGGGTAGATATTCATGGTTGAACGGGACAACCTCGGGTTTTCCTGGGGCCGAGTCAGGCCTTGTTGGTGCCCACTGACGGGCTGCACCTTGGGAGGCGGGCGTCTAGACGCGCTTGCAGTGATGGCGTGAAGAGCATGGATCTGTCGGACCTGTCCGGCGCCCAGCCGGGCGGCAAGCGCATGGCGGAGCCGTTGGATCCGCACGCGCTGGTGGCGCAGTTGGGCAGCGAAGTCGCGGCCAATCTGTCCACGGCGCTGGAGCGTGTCACCACGCTGGCCGCCACCGGCAAGATTGACCGCGCCGGCCTGCGCCTGTTGCGCGACGAGATCGACCGCGCGCGGCGCGCCGGCATCATGGGCCAGCAGGTGGTGCGCCTGTCCAGCGGGCGTGTGCAGATCGCCAACGAACGGCTGGACCTCAACGGCCTGCTGCGCGAAGCGCTGCGCCAGCGCGGCCGCGAGATCGACGCGCGTGGCATCGAGGTGCGGCAGGTCATGGCGCCGGCCGAGGTGATGAGCGACGCCACGCTGCTGTATTCGCTGCTGCAGACCTTGCTGGACTGGAGCTTCGAACACGCCGTGTCGCGCATCGACGTCACGCTGGAGATCAAGGCCTGGCCCGCCAACGCGCTCATCACGCTGGCTTTCCAGCACCAGCCGCCCGACGAAGTGGACCCGTCTGCGGTCAAGATCGGCCCGGGTGGCGAGCCGCGCCTGAACACCATGGCCTGGCGCCTGCTGCAGCAGACCGCAGGCGTGCTGGGCCTGGCCCTGGTGCGCAAGGACGCACCCGGCAAGACCGAGGTGAAGGTCGAATTCCTGCAGACCCTGGCGCCGCGCGTCGGCAGCCTGCAGAAGGTGGACCCGGAAGAGCGTGTGCTGACCTCGCACAACTCACAGCCGCTGGCAGGCCGCCACGTCATGGTGGTGGCGGCACGGCGCGAGGTGCGCAATGTCGTGCGTGAGGCACTGCGGCCCATGGGCCTGATGGTGGACTTCGTGACCTCGGTGCAAGAAGCGCAGGAACTGGTGGCCGACGGCCTGCCGCACGCGGTGATCTACGAAGCCGCGTTGGCCGGCGAAGCCTTCGAGCGCCTGCGCACGGAAATGCTCACCGAAGTGCCCAACCTGGTCTTCGTGCGCATTGCCGAACAGGGCAAGGCCTTCGAGGTGCTGAACCTGGGCGGCCGCCAGTTCGCCAGTGTCGGGCGCGACGCCATCATGGCCGCACTGCCAGAGGCGCTGATGTTCGAGCTGTCACGCGCCGAGGAAGCCGCGGCACGGGGCAAGGGCTGACCCCCAGCTCGCTTCGCTCGCGCCCCCCGAGGGGGTGCGTTCCGGCCGGGGAGATCCCGATCCGGAACACGCGCGGCCCTCATCAGCCGCCGAACACCTTCTTGAGGATCGCGCTGCCGGTCTTCACCGGGTTGGCTCGGATCTTCTTCTCTTCCTCGGCGATCATCAGAAACAGGCCGTCCAGCGCGCGGCCGGTCACGTAGTGCTGCACATTGGCTTCGTCACCCTTGATGAGCCCCAAGCTCGCGGCCTTGCCGGCCAGCGCGTTGTAGCGCGTGGCCACGGACAGTTTCTCGGTCGCTTGCGTGACGATGGGCAAGAATTTCTCGCCCAACGGCGAACGTGTCTTGCCGGCAAAGAAATCCGTCACCGACGTGGCGCCACCGCGCACCAGCTTCAGCGCGTCTTCCACGCTCAAGGCCTTCACTGCGCTGACGAAGATCGGTTTGGCCATGGGGACCGCCGCTTCCGCCGCACGGTTCATGGCGGTCACCAGTTCGTCCAGCTTCTTGCCCTGGCCGGCGGCCCGCAGGAACTTGGCCGCGCTGGCCAGATGCTCCGGCAGCGGG
Source organism: Betaproteobacteria bacterium (assembly GCA_031411215.1). GTDB lineage: Bacteria > Pseudomonadota > Gammaproteobacteria > Burkholderiales > Burkholderiaceae_C > Rubrivivax. Next base: position 1,246 of record JANOAM010000549.1, on the reverse strand, counting down.
ATGCGCACCTGCGGGTTGCCCAGGAAGCCGTCGTTGCGCCCCAGCAGGCCCACGGCTGCCAGCGCACCCCGCTCCAGCGCGGCGCGCACGCCCGTAGCGGCATCGCTCTCGTTTACCGCAGACCAGGCGGACGCCGGGACGATCAAGGAAAAACCTGCTGCCGTAAACTCGCGCCGCTGCATCGCAACCACCTCATGAAACTGTTCCACAGACCCCATCTTGCCCTTCGCCGCACGGTGTCCGCACTGTGCGCCGGGATGGTGGCGCTTGCATTGTCGGCCTGTGGCGCGCGCGAGCCGGCGCCCAACTTCAGCTACACGCTGCTGGACGGCAGCCGGGCGCACACGGAACAGATGCGCGGCAAGGTGCTGCTGGTGAACTTCTGGGCCACCAGCTGCGTCACCTGCGTGCAGGAAATGCCGCGTTTCGTGGCCACGCAGCAGAAGTTCCAGGGCCGCGGTTACGAGACTCTGGCGGTGGCCATGAACTACGACCCGCCGGCCCGCGTGTCCGATTTCGCTACCCGCCGTGCGCTGCCCTTTGGCGTGGTCATCGACAACACCGGCGCCATCGCCAAGGGCTTTGGTGATGTGCCCGGCACGCCCACCACCTTCCTCATCGACAAGAAGGGCGCCATCGTCAAGCGCTTCGTGGGCGAGCCGGACTTTGCCGAGCTGCACACGCTGGTCGACAAACTGCTGGCCGAAGCGTGATCGGCCGTCTCAGCGGCCTGCTGGCTGAAAAAACGCCGCCGCGGGTGCTGCTGGACGTCGGCGGCGTCGGCTACGAAGTCGACGTGCCCATGAGCAGCTTCTTCAACCTGCCTGCCCTCGGCGAGCGTGTGACCCTGCTGACGCACTTCGTGGTGCGCGAGGACGCGCAGGTGCTGTTTGGCTTCCTCACGCACGAGGAGCGCGCCACCTTCCGTGAACTGGTCAAGATCAGCGGCGTCGGTCCGCGCACGGCCTTGTCCATCCTGTCCGGCCTGAGCGTGGCCGAGCTGGCCAGCGCCGTCACCCGCCAGGACAGTGCGAGGCTGGTCAAGGTGCCCGGCATCGGCAAGAAAACCGCCGAGCGGCTGCTGCTCGAACTGAAGGACAAGCTCGGCGTGGACCTCACCACCACGGTGGGCGTGCATCGCGCGCCGCCGGTGATGTCCGACGTGCTCAATGCGCTGCTGGCGCTGGGGTACAGCGACAAGGAAGCGGTCGCGGCCGTCAAGAAGCTGCCGGAGGGCCTGGCTATC
>JANOAM010000548.1:0-2543 GCA_031411215.1 Betaproteobacteria bacterium | reverse complement strand
CCGACGCCGTGAAGCTGGACCTGCGCGCTACGGTGGCGGGCACGGGCCGGCTGGTGTCCTACGAGGAACTGCTGCTGGGCGACCCGGTGATCGGCACCGACGGCCGGCCGGTCATCCGGCTGCGTGAAGGCGTGCCTGAAGTGGTGCGTGGGCCGTCCCTGGTGGAAACCAGTTCGGGTGCGTCCAACACCGCAGGCCAGGCGCGCAAGAGCCGGCTGACGGAAATCCTGTGGGGCCAGACCCTGCTGGCTGGCACGGACGCGCGCACGGCGCACCCCAACCCGCCGGCCACCGCGCCGGACCATTCACGCCTGCTCAACAAGGCCGAGCGGCGGCTGGTGGCTGAGTGGATGGACCTGGGTGGCCAGTACTACAACGACCCCTTCGACGCCAACAGCGGCGTGCGCGCCGTGACGGGCTTGAGCGAAGCCAACTTCCTGTCGCAGGTGCAGCCCATCCTGCAGGCGCAGTGCGCCGGCTGCCACCAGGCGGGCCTGGGCAACCCGCGCAACCGCTTCGTGCTGACGGGCAGCGCAGAGGGCGACTTCAACGTGACCCTTTCCATGATCAGCAACACCTGCACACCGGCCAGCAACGCCTTGTTGCAACGTCCTTCCACGGTGCCCCACCCCAGCGGTGATCTGACACAGCTCACGGCCTTGCTGCCGGTGGGCGGCAGCAGTTACAACCAGATCAGTGCCTGGATCCTGCAAGGTTGCCCCACCCGTTGAGCCGCCTTGTCCTTTGCGATGACTTCATGACCCCACCACGGGCCTCCCGCTCCGCCCTTCTAGCCACCGCCGCCGCAGCTGCGCTCATGACCGCATGCGGCGGCGGTGGCGCGCTGGACAACCCACCCGACATCGCCAACCCGCCCGGCGCGCAAGGGCAGAAGCTGTCCTACGTCTACTTCCAGCGCTGCGTCAACCCGGTGCTCAAGGCGGAGTTGCGTGTGGTCATCAACGGCGTGGCCACCACCAACACCTGCGCGTCCGGAGGCTGCCACGACAATGGCACCGGCACCGGGGGTGCGCTGCGCCTCTTCGGCAACGCGCCCATGGTGGACGCGTCGTTGGGTGCAACTGTGGTGCGCACGAGCGACATGTACAAAAACTACTACTCGTCGCTGGGAGAAACCGTGGTCGGCAGTCCGGACCAGAGCCGCATCATGAACAAGCCGCTGGTGCGCGGCGTGCTGCATGGCGGCGGCCTCATCTTCGACAATCCTGACATGGCTGAGGCCAAGCTGATCCGCTACTGGATCAACCGCCCCATGCCGGTGGGCCAGGACGAATTCAGCGCTGCGGCCAACACCATGTTCACGCCTGCCGACCCGGTCAACGGCGTTTGCAACACCGACTGATGGTGCCCCCAAGCTCGCTTGCGCTCGCTCCCCCCCAAGGGGGCCGTCCGCTGGCGGACCGGCGGAGCCGGATCCGCGGCGGGAAGCTTGGTCTTGTCCTCGCGGCTGTGTGCGCTTTCGCGGTGCAGGCGCAGACTGCTGACGCACCTGCGGCAGGCCCGGGCCTGAAGCCGTCTGTGGCCGACACGGCCGAGCGTCTGCAAGTCGCCGACCCGTACCTTGAAATGCACACGGGTCCGGGCCGTGGCTACCCCGTGTTCTACGTGGTGGAAAAGCGCCAGTGGGTGGTGGTGGAGTTCCGCCGCACCGACTGGTACCGCGTGCGTGCCGAAGGTGGCCAGACGGGCTGGGTGCCACGCAAGCAGCTGGAAGCCACGCTGACCGACGCCGGCGGCGGCAAGACCTTCCGCGACGTGGTGGTCGACGACTACCTGGGCCGCCGTGTCGAGTTCGGCGGCGCCTGGGGCCGCTTCCAGAAGGAGCCCATGCTCAAGCTGTGGACCCAGGTGCGCCTGGCCGACACGGTGGGCGTGGACCTGGCGGTGGGCCAGGTGCAGGGGGTGTTCTCGGGCACCGACTTCTGGAGCCTGTCCATCACCTCCGAGCCCTGGTCGGACAAACGCCTGTCGCCCTTCTTCAGCGTCGGCCTGGGCCAGTTCCGCAACATCCCGAACTCCAGCCTGGTGAACGCCACGCCCACCAACGCACGCCTGGCGCATGCCACCGCGGGCCTGCGCTGGTACCTGGCTGAACGCTTTGTGGTGCGTCTGGACGGGTCGATCTACACCGCTTTCGTGGCCGACACCCGCAGCATCGAGTACCGCGCCTTCACGGCCGGCTTTGCCTTCTTCTTTTGAGTCCGCCCATGCAGCCTGCTTTGATCCTCTTGTTGATAGCCCTGGCGCTGCTGGGTGCCAACGTTTCGCATGCGCAGACGGCGGCGGCACCGGCTGCCGCAGCGTCGCAGCCCGCGGCCGAGCAGGTCATCGTGCCGCAGGTCGTGCGTCGAGATGTCAAGCGTCCCAACTACCCGTCCAAGGACTTCTCGGTGGGCCTGTACGGCGGCGTCTACGCCACCGAGAACTTCGGCTCCAGCGGTGTCGCCGGCCTGCGTGTGGCGTACCACGTCACCGAGGACATCTTCTTCGACGCCACCCTGGGCCAGAGCAAGGTCAGCGAC
>JANOAM010000547.1:0-4834 GCA_031411215.1 Betaproteobacteria bacterium | reverse complement strand
TAATCGTCCACCGTCTTGCCATTGATGACGATCTGGCCGCTGCCCTTCTTGATGAAGACGCGAGCGACGCTCGACTTGCGACGGCCGGTGCCGTAGTTGTATTGACCGATCATTGCAGCGTCCTCAGAACTCGAGCGGCTTGGGCTGCTGAGCGGTGTGCGGGTGCTCGGCACCGGCATAAACCTTCAGCTTCTTGACCATCGCGTAACCCAGCGGGCCCTTGGGCAGCATGCCCTTCACGGCCTTTTCAAGGGCGCGGCCAGGGTGCTTGGCCTGCATGTCCTTGAACGGGGTGGCATAAATGCCGCCCGGGTAGCCAGAGTGCCGGTAGTAGATCTTGTCCGTGGCCTTGGAGCCGGTGACACGAATCTTGTCGGCGTTGACGACGATGATGAAATCACCGGTATCGACGTGAGGCGTGTAAATGGCTTTGTGCTTGCCGCGCAAACGACGTGCTGCTTCGCTGGCAACACGACCGAGCACCTTGTCGGTGGCGTCAATCACAAACCATTCATGCTTCACTTCGGCCGGCTTGGCGCTGAAGGTCTTCATGAGGGTCTTTCAATGCGCCCGCCATGGGTGCAGATTCGCAGGTTGGCGGGCAGTTTTTCGGGCTTGGAGTTCACGGCATGCCGGCCTTCGGAACCGCTTGAGGCGGCCTCTCGGGCTTTCTGAGGACATGGGCGCTGCGCCTGGCCGAATCCAGGTGAGCCTGTGACTATACACCGGCCGGCTCTTGCCTGACCAGTGGAGTCAGCATGGCAGGACAAGACTGTGTTGAGGGTAAACCCTAGATCATTCCGGTAGGATGGCCCCAACCCGACTCCTGGAGCCGCCATGAGCGTCCAGACTGACATGCTCGACGCCGCCATCCCCGCGCCCAAGCCGCCTGAGGCTCCCCGCTGGCTGCCCGTGCGCAACCTGGGTCCGCGTCACCGCCAGCGGGTGGTGGCCCACCTGCAGTCGCTGGGCGACGAGGATCGCCACCTGCGCTTCGGCCAGGTGGCCAGCGATGAGCAAATCGCTCACTACGTCGAGCAGATCAACTTCGAACGCGACAAGCTGTTCGGCATTTTCGACACCCGCCTGCAACTGGTCGCCATGGCCCACCTGGCCTTTGCTGAAGACGGCCAGAGCACGGAGTTCGGCGTGTCTGTGCTGGCCCACCAGCGCGGCCGCGGTTTTGGCGCACGGCTGTTCGACCAGGCTGTGGTGCACGGACGGAACCGCGGCGCCCAAAGCATGACGATCCATCTGGCGCGCGAAAACCAGTCCATGCTGGCCATAGTCAAGCAGTCCGGCGCGGCGGTATGCTTTGAAGGCTCGGACGTGGTCGCGGACCTGGCCCTGCCCGAAGACACCCTGGGCACCCACCTGGGCGCGCTGCTGGAGACGCAGGCGGCGGAGTGGGACTACCGCCTGAAGCACCAGGCGCTGCGCCTGGACCGCTTCTGGCACGGCCTGATGCCCTGAAGTTTCGGCGACCTCGATAACATCGCCAGTCATGGCGACGAACCTGGTCTATTCCACCGACGGCGGACGCATGTGCCCGGACTGCCGGCAGGCAATCACCGCCTGCGTTTGTGCCGTCCAGAAGAAGGCTGAAGTCCGTGGTGATGGCCGCGTGCGTGTGAGCCGCGAAACCGCCAGCCGTGGTGGCAAAACCGTCACCGTGGTGCGCGGCCTGGCGATGACGGACGAGCAGATCACCGCTCTGGGCAAGCGCCTACGCAGCGCCTGCGGAACGGGTGGCACCGCCAAGGACGGTCTCATCGAAGTGCAGGGAGAGCACGCCGACCGCGTGCTGGGCCTGCTGGCCAAGGAAGGCATCGCGGCCAAGCGCAGCGGCGGCTGAGAAGGGCTCGCAGTCGGGCGGCTTTACGCCTGTTCACACAAACCCGGTGAACCTGGCGCCGCCCCAGGTCGTTGTCTGAGGGCGGGCACGGCTTCAGGCCGACAACCCCCGCGACAAGGAGACTTCTCATGAGCATCCGCAAGTTCACTGTCGCCGCCGCGCTGCTGGCTGGCGCACTGGCCGCCGGCACGGCACACGCCGGCCCTGACGTGCAATGGCAACTGACCGTGGAGACGCCGAAGATCCGCCTGCCCGGCCACATCGTGCTGCCGCTGCCGCCTATCCTGGTGCCGCGCGCCGTGGTGGTGGAGTCCCAGGCTGCCGGGCGCGTCTACTACCCCGAATATGGCTACGCAGCACCAAGCTACGACCGCAGCTACAGCCCGTACCGGGACCGCTCTCCCGTTGTCGTCCAGAACCGCTATGAACGTGACTACAACCCGCGCTGGGACCGCGATGGCGATGGCATCCCCAACCGCTACGACGCGTACCCGGATGACTCGCGCAACGGCCACCGCTGGCACGAGCGCGAGTACCGCCGTGATGACAGGCGCAATGATCGACGTGACGATCGCCACGAGGACCGCCGCGACTGGCGCGACGACCGCCGCCACTGACCGGCCCGCGTACTAACGCCGCGCCCGCTGCCGCACCTGCGCCAGCGGGCGTTTTCCCTTCAACTGGCGCTCGATGCCGTCGTTGAGCACGCTGCGCAGCGCATGCACGTTCTCCACCCAGCCGTAGACACCAGGGAAACGCAGGTCCAGCCAGAGCCACAACGTGCAGGTGCGCAGGCCCTGCTCCATGCGGTCCAGGCGGCTGTGGCCGTCCACGTTGTCCAGGAAGGCCGGCTTGGCGACACGGCCGCTGGCGGCGTGCTGGTGGGCCCAGTCCAGGAAGTCCTGCACCAGGCTGTCCGTGCGCATGTCCACCGGCGCCTGTGCGTAGACAAAACGCTCCTTCAGCGTCAGCCGCCCGGCGCAGCGGTCCAGCTCGGCCGCCAGGTCCAGCATCTGTTCCAGTTCGGCCACCGCGAAGTGCGCATCGTCCAGGCGCAGTTGCTGCATGAACACGTCCAGCACCTCGTGCAGCTTCTGCTTGCCCAGGCGCGACGAGATGGTCTCCACATGCCAGCCGTTGGGCGCCACCGGCGCCTTGAAGTCGCGCGGTGCGCGTGGCGTTTCCTCCAGGCGCGACTTCAGCACCTTGGCCGCCGTGGGCTCAGCGTCCTTCAGCACGCCCACAAAGCCTTCCTCGTGAATACCGAAGCGCCCGGCGCGGCCGGCGATCTGGTGCACCTCGCCCACGTCCAGCGGGCGGTCGGCCACACCGTCGAACTTGGTCATCGTGCTGAAGAGCACCCGGCGTATCGGCAGGTTCAAGCCCATGCCGATGGCGTCAGTGGCCACCAGGATGTCACTGGCACCACCCGAAAAGCGCTCGGCCTCGCGCCGCCGCACCTCGGGCGGCAGGGCGCCGTAGATGACGCTCACGGCATGGCCATCGGCCGCGATGGCGTCCCGCAGCGTCAGTACATCGCGCCGGCTGAAGGCCACCACCGCGTCGCCCGATTTCAAGTCATGCAGGCCCACTGCGCGCGGCAACATGTCCACATGCTGTTTGCGGTCGAACTCACGCACGGTGCAGCGCTCACCGCACAAGCCCAGCAGGTTCTCGATGGCCGGCACGGCATAGGCGCTGCAGATAATGATCAGCTCACTGGCCGGCACGGCCACGATGGCCTGGGTCCAGGCCCAGCCGCGGCTGGCGTCGAAGATCATCTGCGCCTCGTCCACCACGGCCACGTCGATGGGCGTGTTGGTGCCGACCATCTCGATGGTGCTGCTGACCACACGGGCTCCGTCGGCCGGCACGTTCTCTTCGCCCGTCAGCAGCGAACAGGGCACGCCGCGCGCCACCAGCCGGTCGCGGCCTTCCAGCGCCAGCAGGCGCAGCGGCGCCAGGTAGGCACCGTCCAGCGCGCCCGCCAGGCGCTCGAACGCCGCGTGTGTCTTGCCGCTGTTGGGCGGGCCCACATACAGCGTCACCTGGCGGTTGGCGCGGCGGGCTTTGGGGAAGGTGTCGGGGTAGCCCTGGAAGGCCAGTTCGCGGTTCAGGCCCTGCAACGTGTCCAGTTCAGTGACTGCGTGCTCCCAGCGGTCCTGTGCACGCGTCAGCGCAGCCAGCAGATCGGCCAGTGGCTGCGCTTGTGCGCACTCGGCCTGCAGGCGGGGCAGCAAGGACGGCAGGTGTTGCGGGGCCAGGGCCTGGCTGCGTGCGCCTAGGTGGGTCAGGCGGTCGATGATCTCGCCGCGTTGCGGGTGCGGCGGCACGGGCCCCAAGGCGGCTTGCAACGCAGGCACATCGCCTGTGCGGAAAAAGGCCCAGACAGCGTCGGCTGCAATGTCCAGCCGGAAGGCCAGTTGCAGCACCCACCGTGGGTCGGCCAGGCTCAATTGATCCGTCACCAGCCAGGTCCACTGCGCAGCGCGGCGTGTGATGCCCAACCCTTCCAGCGTGGCCGCACGCTGCAGCATCAGCGCACGGGCGTCGGCGCCCCCACCGGTTGCTGCCAGGTGGGCCAGCGCGGCATCCATCAGCCCAGGGTGAATCCAGCGGCTGGGCCGCGCACCGGACACCGACTTCTGCAGCAGCACATAGCCCAGCTTGTCGAGGTGCTGCTCGAAGCCTGCCGTGCCTTCTTCGATGAAGTCCGCCGGCTTCACCACCTGCGGCAGCGCAAAGGCGTGCTGGCGGATGCCGGCCAGGGCGTCGGTGTCCACATGCAGCGGGACGCGCGAGGCGTGGCGCGGGTTGGGCAGGTTCAGCGTGGGCTTGGCGTCAATGGGCGTGGCGGCGGGCATGCAATCGATCAAAAAGGCGGCTTTGGGCAGCGACAAGCAGCGGTTGGCGGCGATGGGCCGGCTGGCCTGCGCAAGCCCCGGATAATCGCTCATGAACCGACCGAACCCTACCGAA
>JANOAM010000546.1:0-15404 GCA_031411215.1 Betaproteobacteria bacterium | reverse complement strand
GCCTTCGCGGTAAAGCGACACATCTTCGCCGGCTGGAATGCTGCCGATGATCTCGGCCTTGTAGTGTTCGCCCAGGCCCTTGAAGTACTCAACAGCGTCGTCGCGCGGCAGCACGCGGCGTTGCACGGGTTCGTTCTTGGCGGCCAGGTCGCCCATGCGCTTTTCGATGGCAGCCAAGTCTTCCGGCGTGAACGGGCGCTTGTAGGCAAAGTCGTAATAGAAGCCGTTTTCCACCACCGGCCCTATCGTCACCTGGGCTTCGGGAAACAATTCCTTCACCGCGTAGGCCAGCAGGTGCGCCGTGCTGTGGCGAATGACCTCCAGGCCGTCGGCATCCTTGTCCGTGATGATGGCCAGTTGCGCGTCGGCCGAGATCACATGACTCAGGTCCACGACCTTGCCATCGACCTTGCCGGCCAGTGCCGCCTTGGCCAGGCCGGGGCCGATGCTGGCGGCGACATCACCCACCGACAGCGCGGCGGGGAACTCACGGCGCGAGCCGTCTGGGAGCGTGATCTGGATCATCTTGGAAACCTCGAAAACAAAGAAGCGCGGGGGTGAGCCGCGCTTCTGTGGTGGGACAAAGGACAGACGTGGTCGCGCGGCGGGCTACAGCTCAGTGAAGAGCTCGAAAGCAAAGAAGCTCGTAGTCCGCGGTGTCATAACCGTCATGCCTTTCTCGCTCTTGTTGGGTTGCGAATGCGCCCGAGTTTAACCGCCTCACGGCAAGGGCATCGCGTCAATGGGGCGTCCGGACCCCACCAATTCCGCGAATTCGTCGGACAGCCTATGGCTTTCGGCCAGGGCCCGGCGCCAGGCCTGCATGCGGCCAGCCACGTCTTCCCCAAAGGCCTTGAAGTCCGATCGGTCGGGCAGCTTGCGACCAGGCAGACTGGCGACCCATTCGGCGTTGGGGCTCAGCACCACCACGTTGGACAGCATGGGGCTGGCGCGGTGGCGGCCCTTCAGGGCCTTGTCCAGCCAGCCAGGCACGATGCGGCTCTGGAAGTGCGGGTAGAGAACCAGCCCGTCGCCCATGCGGGCATACGGCAGGTGCAGGTGATAGTCGGTGATGCCACCGTCCCAATAGGCACCACGCGGACCGCCGGGCACGTCGTGCACGGCCTCCAGCCAGAAGGGAATGCTGCAACTGGCTAACACCGCCGGCGCCAGGTTGCCGGCGTCCAGTGCCACTTGCGCGGTGCGGAAGTCATCCAGCGGCAGCGGCAAGGCGTCGCGCGGGTCGCCGAAGACCACGCGCTCCAACCAGCCGCCCAGCGCCTTGCGGCTGAAGGCATTGCTGGCAAAGGCGCCGGCATAACCCAGCGGTGTGCGCAGGCGCCCTTCCCTGCGCAGCAGGTGGCGGCCACGGCTGGTGAACACGTGCAGGCGGCGTTGCGGGTGCGACAGGACCTCGGCCGCGCGCGCACCCAGCCGCTGTTGCAGCTTGTCGCCAAACGCCTGGCTGACCGTGCGCGGCGTGGGCGCCTTGCGCGGCTCGTGGTCGTAGTGCTGGGTGATGTAGTCCTCGGCCAGTTCGGCCAGGGCCGCATCGGCGTCCGGCAGGCAGGCACAGGCCAGGCGCCATGCGCCGATGCTGGCGCCCAGCAGGTGCAGCGTCTGCGCGCTGCCTTGCAACCAATGACCAAAAAGGAAACGGTCCAACGGGTTCAGCACCAGGCCCTTGGGGCCACCGGCCGCACCCGGGATCACACGCACGTCAGCAGGCGACAGGCCACGCTCGCGCAGTTGCGTTCGCGCGCGCGGGCCGGCGTAGACCTCCAGGGCCCGCGTGGCACGTGGTCCGGTGCTCAGAAGCGCCATTGCAGGGTGGCCGTGGTTTGCGTGGTGTTGCTGCGGCGGGTGTGGGAAGACGCGGCGAAGCCGTCCAGGTCCTCAACCTGGCTGCTGCTGAGGCTGTCTTCGGGCACCGCATTGTTCACGGCAAGCCGCAGGCTGGCATTGCGTTCGATACGCCACAGCAGGTACGCGTCCAGCCGGCGCGACGCACCACGCCAGACACGCTGCCGGTCCGTCTGCTGCGTAGCAAAACCAGGCGTCACGCCCAGGCTCACACCCAGCGTCCATTGCGGCCACAGCTCGCGGTAGTCAAAGCCCAGGTTCAGCCGCCAGGGTGCTTGGCCATCCAGGCGTGCGTCCGGGTCGTCGATCTGTTCTACGCGCGACCGGAACAGCGACAGCCCCGCACGCAACTGCACTGTCTTCGGCGCCGCTGCCCACCAGGCACCCAGCAACTGGTTCGCCTGGCCCTTCAGTTCCATTTCAACGCCGCTGCTGCGCGCGCCGCCCAGGTTGACCGGCCGCGACACCCAGCGCGGCACGCTGGCCTCGGGCACCGTCTCCAGGGCGATGCGGCGGCGGATCAGGTCGCGGATCTCGCGGTGGAAGAGGCCGACACTGAGCACGCCACCGCCATCGATCGCATGCTCGGCGTTCAGCTCAAAAGCCCAGATGCGCTCCGGCTGCAGCGCCGGGTTGCCCGCGCTGTCGGCGGCGATGGGCGTGTTGGGCGTGTCCTTGTCGTAGGTGCCGTTGAGGTTGTAGCGCGGCAGCAGCAGGCCCAGGTCGGGCGCGCGCACGCTGCGTGCCACGCTGGCGCGCAACACGTCGCGGCCTTTGGCGTCCAGCGCCTGGCGCCAGTGCAGCACCGGCGCCAGTTCACGGAAGCCGTTGTCCGTGTGCACTGCAGGCCCCGCCACGCGCCAGGTTACCGACTCCGCCCGAAGCCCGGCGGTGATGGATGCGGAATCGCTGAACGCCCACTCGTCCTGCGCAAAGGCAACCTGCTTGGTGATGACTGCGAAGAACGGCACGCCCACCGTGCCGCTGAACTGCTCCAGGCCGTCGTCCAGGCGGCGGTTCAGTTCGCGCCGGTGGCGGGTGTCGCTGTCCAGGCCCAGGTTCAGCGTGTGCGCGTCGGCCCAGGGCTGGCGCCAGCGCAGGCCGGCGGTGGTGCTGCGTTCGCGGTGGCTGGCCAGGTTCTCGCGCAGTGTGCCGACCGTGCCCGCGGGCGTCAGGCCTTGTGCACGGCCGTCGTTCTGCCAAAGGCTGCCCTGCACTGAACCCTTCAGTTCCAGGCGGGTGCCGTCCGCGGACTTGCGCACCCACTGCGCCTGGCTGCGCGCCATCTGCCAACCACCCTGGCCGCGCGAGGCGTCGTGGGCCAGTGTGGGCGGCAGGCCTTCCAGGGACTCGGTGTCGCGCACGCTGCGGTTGTCGTTGTGGTTGCGCTGCACGAAAGCCTGCCACTGCAGCGTATCGGTGTCGTCCATCTTCCAGTCCAGGCGCGGGGCGACATTGAAGCCGTGGCCCAGCCATTCATCGCGACCCAGCACCTGCTGCCGCGAGACATCACCCGCAGACGAACGCGACAGCCGCTGCACTTCCAGGTCGCCCGCATTGGCCCAACTGTAGACACTGATGGGCAGGAACAGCCCCACGGCACCGACACGGTCGCCCCAGTTGAAGGACGTGGAGCCCTGCGGCTTGACCGCCCGGTAGCCGGCGGCCGCGCGCCACTCGCGCTGCTGCTGCTTGGGCGGGCTGCGCAGGATGACGTTGATGGTGCCGGCCGCGCCGCCGAACTCGGCCGTCGGACCCTTGACGATCTCGATGCGTTCGATCTCGCTGGGCGCCAGCGAATCCAGGCTGAACCCGGGCGGTGCCGGTTCGCCGTTGAGCAGGATCTGCGTGTAGCCCGCACCCATGCCACGCAGGCGCGGCGCATCGCCTTCGATGGTGATGCCCGGCACGCGCTGCAGGACATCCAGCACGGAGGTGTCGCCGTAGGCGTCCAGGTCCTCGCGGTCCACCACCTGCATGGCCACGGTGGACTGGCGACGGCGTGACTCGGCGTCGCTGCGGCCTTCGACCACCACACGGTCGTTGGGGGTGGGGGCTGCGGTCGATGCAGCTGACGCCGGTGCCGGGGCAGATGCAGCCGGGGCCGCCGGTGTGGGTGCGGTCTGGGCCGCAGCCACGCCGGTCAATACAGTCCAGACCAAGGCGGCCACCAGCAAGCCCAGCCGGTTGGCCGCCATCACGTTCAGCGGCGCGTCTGCAGCTTGGCCAAGGCCGCCGCCATGGCGCTTTGCACGGCAGGCTCCGGCGCACGGCGCGGCTGTTCGCCACGGCCGGCCGGGCGGAACTTGTTGTCCGCGCCGGGCTGCCGCGCCGCGCCCACGGGCGCCTCCAGCTTCATGGTCAGGCTGATGCGCTTGCGCGCCAGGTCCACTTCCAGCACGCGCACTCTCACCACCTGCCCCGTCTTCACGACTTCGCGCGCATCGCTGACAAACTTGTGGGCCAGCTGGCTGACGTGGATCAGGCCGTCCTGGTGCACACCCAGGTCCACAAACGCGCCGAACTGCGCCACGTTGCTGACCGTGCCCTCCAGCACCATGCCGGGCTGCAGGTCTTTGAGGTCCGACACGCCTTCGTTGAAGCGCGCCACCACGAAATCCGGGCGTGGGTCGCGACCGGGCTTTTCCAGTTCGATCAGGATGTCCTTGACGGTGATCGCACCAAACCTCTCGTCGGCAAAGGCCTCGGGCTTCAGCGTGCGCAGCACCTCGCTGCGGCCCACCAGTTCCTGCACGGGCCTTTGGGTGGCAGTGAGCATCTTCTGGACCACCGCGTAGGTTTCCGGATGCACACCCGTCATGTCCAGCGGGTTGTCGCCGTCACGTATGCGCAGGAAGCCTGCTGCTTGCTCAAAGGTCTTGGGGCCCAGGCCCGCCACGTCCAGCAGCTGGCGGCGGTTCTTGAACGCGCCATGCATATCACGCCAGCGCACGATGCTGGCGGCCACCGTGGCGCTCAAGCCCGACACACGCGCCAACAGCGGCGCCGACGCGGTGTTGAGGTCCACACCCACCGCGTTGACGCAGTCTTCCACCACCGCGTCCAGGCTGCGCGCCAGGCCGGCCTGGTTCAGGTCGTGCTGGTACTGGCCGACGCCTATGCTCTTGGGGTCGATCTTGACCAGCTCGGCCAGCGGGTCCTGCAGGCGGCGCGCGATGCTCACCGCACCACGCAGGCTTACATCCAGGTCCGGCAACTCCTTGCTGGCGAACTCACTGGCGCTGTACACCGACGCGCCCGCTTCGCTCACGACGACCTTCTCCAACCTGACGTCCGGTGCCAGCTGGGCGATGCGCTTCATCAGGTCGGCCGCCAGCTTGTCGGTCTCGCGGCTGGCCGTGCCATTGCCGATGGCGATCAGGTTCACGCCGTGCGTGGCCACATGCCGGCCCAGGCTGTGCAGCGAACCTTCCCAGTCGCAGCGCGGTTCGTGCGGGTAGACGGTGTCGGTCGCCAGCACCTTGCCGGTGTCGCTGACCACGGCCACCTTCACGCCGGTGCGTATGCCCGGGTCCAGGCCCATCACCACACGTTTGCCGGCGGGTGCGGCCAGCAACAAGTCGCGCAGGTTGTCGGCAAAAACCTTGATGGCGACGGTTTCAGCGTCTTCGCGCAGGCGACTGAAGAGGTCGCGCTCCAGGCTCAGGCTCAGCTTGACTTTCCAGGTCCAGCCCACCGTCTTGCGGATCAAGTCGTCGCTCTTGCGCGCCGCGTGGCTCCAGCCCAGGTGGCGCGCGATGCGGCCTTCCGCCATGCCGGGTTTGCCTGGGGCGACCTCCTCATCCAGGATCAGCTTCGCATCCAGCCACTCCAGCGTGCGGCCACGGAACACCGCCAGCGCACGGTGGCTGGGCACGGTGCGCATGGGTTCGGCGTAGTCGAAGTAGTCGCGGAACTTGGCGGCATTGGGGTGCTGGCCGTCCTTGCCGTCGACCAGCTTGCTCTGCAGCTGGCCTTCTGCCCACAGCCATTCACGCAGCTTGCCGATCAGTTCCGCGTCTTCGGCCCAGCGTTCGCTGAGGATGTCGCGCACGCCGTCCAGCACAGCAGGCCCATCGGCAAAACCACCTTCGGCGTTGATGAAGGCCGCAGCTTCGGCCTGCGGGTCCAGCTTGGGGTCGGCAAACAACTTGTCGGCCAGCGGTTCGATGCCAGCTTCGCGGGCGATCATGCCCTTGGTGCGGCGCTTGGGCTTGAAGGGCAGGTACAGGTCTTCCAGGTCCTGCTTGGTGGCTGCGGCCAAGATGATGCCGCGCAATTCGGGCGTCAGCTTGCCTTGTTCATCAATGCTCTTGAGCACGGCCGTGCGGCGCTCTTGCAGTTCCCGCAGGTAGGACAGACGGATGTGCAGTTCGCGCAGCTGGATGTCGTCCAGCCCGTCGGTGGCTTCCTTGCGGTAGCGCGCGATGAAGGGCACGGTGGCGCCACCATCCAGCAGGTCCACGGCAGCTTGCACTTGTGCCGGCCGAACCTGGAGTTCGGCGGCCATCTGTTGGGTGATCGGGTCCAAATCAGCTCATGCCCACCAGGGGCTGGTCACGCGAAGCGGCGCAGTGTAAGGGCGGCAGCCATGCGCACGTGCGCACCTGTTTGCACCACAAATGGCCCTTCAGCGGTGCGTTTTATGGATGCCAGACGCCACCGCGCACGACTTCAGTGCAATTTGCGCTTGCACCAAAGGCATGCGGATTGCTTATCTTGGTGCGATTCATTGCTCGACTGCGGTGCACTTGCACCAGCATCAAACCACAAGACCGACTGAGGAGACTCGCTTTGGAATCCGTCAAGCAAGGCACCGACGCCTTGTTCATCCTGCTCGGCGCCGTCATGGTGCTGGCCATGCACGCCGGCTTTGCCTTCCTGGAACTGGGCACCGTGCGCAAGAAGAACCAGGTCAATGCGCTGGTCAAGATCCTGGTCGACTTTGCGGTGTCCACCATCGCCTACTTCTTTGTCGGCTACGCGGTGGCCTACGGGATCAGCTTCTTCACGGGGGCCGAACAACTGGCCCAGAAGAACGGCTACGAGTTGGTGAAGTTCTTCTTTCTGCTGACCTTTGCGGCGGCCATCCCGGCCATCGTTTCTGGTGGCATTGCGGAGCGTGCGCGCTTTGGCCCTCAACTGGTGGCCACGGCCGTGCTGGTGGGCCTTTTCTACCCGCTGTTTGAGGGCGTGGTCTGGAACCAGCAGTTCGGCGTGCAGGCATGGATCAAGACGGCAACGGGTGCCGAATTCCATGACTTCGCCGGCAGCGTGGTGGTGCATGCGGTGGGCGGCTGGATAGGCCTGGTGGCTGTGCTGTTCCTGGGCCCACGCGCCAACCGCTACCGCAAGGACGGCGCCATCAGCGCACACCCGCCGTCCAGCATCCCCTTCCTGGCGCTGGGCGCCTGGGTGCTGGCCGTGGGTTGGTTCGGCTTCAACGTGATGAGCGCGCAGACCATCGACAAAATCTCAGGCCTCGTCGCTGTCAACTCCTTGATGGCCATGGCGGGTGGCACGCTCACCGCCGTGCTGCTGGGCAAGAACGACCCCGGCTTTGCCTACAACGGCCCGCTGGCCGGGCTGGTGGCCGTTTGCGCAGGCTCGGACGTGATGCATCCGGCCGGCGCGCTGGTGGTGGGCGCGGTGGCCGGTGCGGTGTTTGTCATCATGTTCACGCTGACGCAGAACCGCTGGAAGATCGACGACGTGCTGGGCGTGTGGCCGCTGCACGGCCTGTGCGGCGCCTGGGGCGGCATCGCCTGCGGCATCTTCGGCCTGAAGGCATTGGGCGGTGTCGGCGGGGTGTCGTTCTTCGCGCAGTTGCTGGGCACGTTGATGGGCGTGGGCTGGGCGCTGCTGGCCGGTGTGCTTGTCTATGGCGGGCTGAAGGCGGTGACTTCGCTGCGCCTGAGCGCCGAGGAAGAACATGATGGCGCGGACCTGTCCATCCACAAGATTGGTGCGACGCCGGAACGTGAAGTCAGCTGGTGACCTGGGCTCTCAGCCAGGCCGCTGCGCCCAGGGCAGCGGTGCGGCCGGTGCTGAAGCAGGCGGTGAGCAGGTAGCCGCCGGTCGGCGCTTCCCAGTCCAGCATCTCGCCGGCGCAGAAGACGCCGGGCAAAGCCCGCAGCATCAGCTGCGGGTCCATCGCGTCGAAGCGCACACCGCCCGCCGTGCTGATGGCTTCGTCCACCGGCCGCGCGGCGCGCACCGTCACCGGCAGCGCCTTGATGCGCGCGGCCAGCGCATGCAAGTCCTGGCGGTCCGTGGCCGTGGCGCCTTCCCACAGCAGCGTGGCCTTGGCGCCGTCCAGCTTCAAACGGCTCTTGATGTGTGAACCCAGCGATCGGCTGCCCCGTGCATGCGACAGCTCGCGCAAGACCCAATCCGCATCGCGCGCGGGCAGCAGGTCCAACGTGAAAGTGGCGCTGCCATTCGCGGCCACAGCTTCGCGCAGGTACGAGGACGCCGCATAGACCAGGCTGCCTTCGACGCCGTTGGCCGTCAGCACCATCTCGCCCTGCTGTTCAAAGCCAGCAAAGCGCAGCACCACACCCTTCAGCGGCGCGCCGGCGAACTGCGTCTGCAGGTGTGCGCTCCAGCCCACGTCAAAGCCGCAGTTGGATGCACGCAGCGGCGCCAGCGCCACGCCACGCGCCTGCAGCCAAGGCCACCAGGCGCCGTCCGAGCCCAGGCGCGACCAACTGGCGCCACCCAGCGCCAGCACAGTGGCTTGTGGCCGCACCAGGTGCTCGCCATCAGGCCCGGCGAAGCGCAGCGCGCCGCTGTCGTCAAAGCCCTGCCAGCGCTGCCGCATGTGGAAGCGCACGCCCTGCCCACGCAGCCGGTGCAGCCAGGTGCGCAGCAGCGGTGCGGCTTTCATGTCGGCGGGGAATACGCGCTGCGAACTGCCCACGAAGCTGTCCACGCCCAGGCTCTGGGCCCAGTCGCGCAAGGCCTGAGGACCGAAGGCTTCAATGCCCCCTTGCAGGTCCGTCTGCTGTGCGCCGTAGCGCGTGAGGAAGCGGTCCAGCGGCTCGGCGTGGGTGAGGTTCAGCCCGCCCTTGCCCGCCAGCAGGAACTTGCGGCCCACGGACGGCATGCTGTCGAACAGTTCAACCTGCACGCCTTGTCCCGCAAGCACCTCGGCCGCCATCAGGCCAGCCGGGCCACCGCCGATGACGGCGGCCTGGATGTGTTCGGGTGCGGGGTTGGACATGGCGGCGCACTGTAAGCGACCCCGCCACAATGACCGCATGCCCGAACTCGACACCACCACCGTCGTGCTGCTGGTCGGCGCCGTCGTCGCCGGCTTTGTGCAGGGTCTGTCGGGCTTTGCTTTCAGCCTGACGGCCACGTCGATCTGGATCTGGTGGCTGCCGCCGCAACTGATCGCGGTGCTGTCGGTGTTCGGCGCGCTGACCGGCCAGGTCATTGCCGCCGCCAGCACACGCCGCACCGCGGGCTGGCCGAAGCTGTGGCCGCTGCTGGCCGGTGGCTTGTGTGGCATGCCCGTCGGCCTGTGGCTGCTGCCGCGGCTGGATGCCGACCTGTTCCGACTGGTGGTGGGCCTGCTGCTGGCCGTGTGGTGCCCCTTGATGCTGGTGTCGCACAGCCTGCCGCAGGTGCGCTGGGGCGGCCGCGTGGCCGATGGTCTGGCCGGCATGGCCGGTGGACTGTGCGGTGCCATCGGTGGCTTCACCGGCGCCGTGCCCACGCTGTGGGCGACGCTGCGCGGCTGGCCCAAGGACGAACTGCGCTCGGTGATCCAGAACTTCAACCTGGTGATGCTGAGCATCACCTTCGTCAGCTACCTGGTGTCCGGGTTGGTGACACGCGCCATGCTGCCGCAGTTGCTGATGCTGGTGCCGGTGCTCTTCATCCCGGTGCTGATGGGCGCGCGGCTCTATGCCGGCATCAGCCCCGAGGCCTTCCGACGCCTGGTGCTGGCGCTGCTGGCCTGCTCAGGCGTGGTGCTGCTTTTGCGCGCCATTCCGGCGCTGCTGCAGCGCTGATCTTCGCTGGCCGTTGAAAGAACCGGCACGCTGGCACGACCCAGGGCAAGATCCACCGCCGGAGAAGCCCATGCGTGTACGCCATGCTGTCCTTGTTGCCGCCGCCCTGGCGAGTGCCGCCGCTCATGGCGCGGCTCCTCTGTGCCAAGTGCGCAGCGGCCCCACCGCACCCACCGTGGTGGAGCTGTACACCAGCGAAGGCTGCAGTTCCTGCCCACCGGCCGACCAGTGGCTCAGCACGCTGAAAGCCAAGCCTGACGTGCTGGCCCTGGCCTTCCACGTCAACTACTGGGACCGTCTGGGCTGGCCCGACCGCTTTGCCACGCCCGAGTCCACGGCCAGGCAGTGGGAGATGGCGCGCGGTACCGGCAGCGCGCAGGTCTACACGCCCCAAGTGCTGGCCAACGGGCGCGACTGGCGGGTATGGCCCAAGTTGCCGACCGCGGCGGCGTCTTCACCCGTGACCCTGACGCTGACACGCGAAGGCGACAAGGTCAGCGCGGAAGTGACGGCATCGGCCACCGCACCGGCCCGCCTGGCCGGCTATTGGGCGGTGCTGGAAGACCAGCACATCAGCCAGGTGCGCGCCGGTGAAAACGCCGGCGCCACGCTGCGCCACGACCACGTGGTGCGCCTGTACAAGCCGGTGCCTTCCTGGGCAGCTTCGCAAGGCAGGGCATCACAATTGAGCGTCAGCCGCGGGGCGCCGGAATTCCCGCGCCGCGTGGTGTTTGTCGTCACCGACGCGGCCACCGCCAGGCCCGTGCAGGCAGTGGCACTGGGCTGCTGAGCTTCGTCAGGTCGCGCGCAACGCCCGCTTCAGTTCCGCGCCGATTTCCGGCTTGGCGGCAAAGGGGTCACTCGGGTTGCGCGGCGTCATGATGTCTTCCAGCCGCGCCTGCACACCGGACAGGCTCTTGGGGTGGCTGAAGATGTAGAAGCGGTTCTCCGCGCAGGCATCAAAGACGAACTGCGCCACCTGCGCAGCCGTGATCTTGCCGCTGCTCACGGCCTTGTCGGTCATCGCCTGGGCAATCAGCTGGCTCTTGGTGGGCTTGACCGCGGGCATGTCGGCCGGGCGGTTGCGGTGGCTTTGCTGGATGCCCGTGGGCACGAAGAACGGGCACAGCAGGTGCGCATGGACCTGGTCGGTCACCAGGGCCAGGTCCTGGTACAGCGTCTCGCTCATCGAGACCACGGCGTGTTTGCTGACGTTGTAGACGCCCATGTTGGGCGGGTTCAGCAGCCCGGCCATGCTGGCGGTGTTGACGATGTCACCGCGCCAGGCCGGGTCCTTGGCCGCCGCTTCCAGCATCAGCGGCGTGAACACGCGCACGCCGTGCGCCACGCCCATGAGGTTGACGCCGATGACCCACTCCCAGTCCTTCAGCGTGTGTTCCCAGATCAGCCCACCCGCACCGACACCGGCGTTGTTGAAGACGAAGTTGGGCGTGCCAAAACGCTGCAGCGTCGCCGCGGCCAGGGCTTCCACTTCGGCCGACTTGCTGACGTCCAACTTGAACGGCAGCACTTCCGCACCAAACTGCGCACCCAGGCCTTCGATTTCCGACTGCGCCGTGGCCAGCGCGTCGGCCTGCACGTCGGCCATCACCACCTTCATGCCCAGGCTGGCAGCGATGCGGCTGCACTGCAGGCCAAAGCCCGATGCCGCGCCGGTGATGACGGCGATACCGCCTTGCAAGTGGGTGGTCTGGCTCATGCGTTCTCCTTCTTGATCTGGAAGCCGGCGCGCGGGAAGTGCACATGCACGCTGCCGGCGCGTTCGTCGCTGCGGTGGAGCACGACCTCGTCGTTCGTCAAGCCCACCAGCGTGCCGGCCACCGGATCCTGGCCATAGTCCATGGGCGTCACCGTGACGGCCTGGCCGGCTTCAAAACCCAGATCTGGCGTGACGCTGCAAGGCGCGTGGCTGCGCGCGGACGCCGCCACCGCCAGCGCGTCGTCGCTGCTCATCCTCTCGGGTGCGCCATGGCCCAGCGCCAGCACGCGGTCCAGCCAAGCGCTGAAGTGCGCGTGCGGCTTGAAGATGTCGGCGACAGTCCCGCCACGCCGCACGTACCAGGCGCAGTGCGCGACGCTGAAGTCTGCGATGGACGCGTCAGCGCCCAGCAGCCAGGCGCGGCCGTCGGCCAGTTGGGCGTCCAGCTGCGCCAGGTAGCCGTGCAGGCTGGCGGTGGCGTCCGCCAGGGTCTGGCGCTTCATGCCGGCGGTGAAGGGTGCGCGGTCCGCGGCAAAGGCCTTCAGCACCTCGGGCGGCACACCGGCAAACACCGTGGCCATGCCAGCGGGTTGCATCGTGTAGGGGATGACGGTCCAGAACAGCGTGCTGTCGGCCCACTGCGCCACCAGGGGCGCCAGCGGCGCGCTGGCCGGGTAGAGGCTGGGCGTGGGCTGGGCGCGGTCGATCAGCTGGGCGATCAGTGCGGTGTCGCAGTACACGTCCGCACCCACCTGCATCACAGGCGTCTTGCGGTAGCCGCCGGTCAGCGCCACCACGTCAGGTTTGGGCATGATCACGGGGATCTTCACCGAGGCCCAGGCCATGTGCTTGAAGCCGAAGATCAGGCGGATCTTTTCCGAAAACGGCGAGCCGTCGTAGTGGTGCAGGATGAAGTGCGTCATGACACGTCCCAGGGCATCGCCCGTTGAATGAGAGCGTCCGGGTCGTGACCCGGACCGAGAAGACCAAAGATGTCGGCAGCACCGTCCAGCCGGCTGTCGCAGAAGGCGGCAAACACCGTCGGCGGTGCGCTCTGGTGCAGCAGCGCGGCTTGCAGGACCAGCGCCACTTCACGCGCCAGACGACGGGCTTGTGGCTCGGTGGTGTCGCCATGGTCGATCTGGTGCAGCACCTGGGCAGCCATGCGGTCCAGCGCGGCATGGGTACCCTTGGACGGCGCCAGTTCGCGCTGCAAGGCCGCGGCCACGTCGGCACCGCGCAAGGCGCGCAGCAGGTCCAGCGCCATGATGTTGCCGGCGCCTTCCCAGATGCTGTTGAGCGGCATCTCGCGGTAGACGCGGGCCATCACGCCCTGGCCTTGCGCTTCCACATAACCGTTGCCACCCAGGCATTCCATCGCTTCCTGCGCAAAGTGGCTGCCGCGTTTGCAGACCCAGAACTTGGCCACCGGTGTGAGCAGGCGGCGCATGACCGATTCATGGTCGTCACGGCCATGCTCCGTGCGGTCCACTGCCGCAGCCAGACGCAACGCCAGCGCTGTGGCGGCTTCGCTTTCCAGCGCCAGGTCGGCCAGCACGTTCTTCATCAAGGGCTGGTCGATCAGGCGCTTGCCAAACGCGCTGCGCTGCGCCGTGTGGTGCAGCGCCAAGCTCAAGGCCTGCCGCATGAGGCCGGCAGTGCCCAGCGCACAGTCCAGCCGCGTCAACGCGCCCATGGCCAGAATCTGCGGCACGCCGCGGCCCACTTCGCCCACCAGCCAGGCGGCAGCGCCGTGGAATTCCACCTCGCTGCTGGCGTTGGCCTGGTTGCCCAGCTTGTGCTTCAGGCGCTGGATGTGGATGGCGTTCAACGTGCCATCAGGAAGCCAGCGCGGCAGGAAAAAACACGTCAGGCCCGCGGGCGCTTGCGCGAGCACCAGGAAGGCGTCGCACATGGGCGCGCTGAAGAACCACTTGTGGCCCGTCAGGCGGAAGCGTTCGCCCCATTCGTCGCGGCCATCGGGTTCGGCACGCGTGGTGTTGGCGCGCACGTCCGACCCACCCTGCTTTTCCGTCATGCCCATGCCCATCGTGACGGCCGACTTGGCCGCCGCGGGCATGAAGCGCGAGTCGTACTGCGTGGAGGCTAACTTGGGGCCCCAGGCCGCCTGAACCGCCGAGTTGCCACGCAGCGCCGGTGCGACGGCATAGCTCATGGACACGGGGCACAGCACCGAGGGCTCGGCTTCGGTGAACAGCATGAAGGCCGCCGCACGGGCAATGTGCGAACCCGGGCCGCCCGCCCAGGGCGTGCCATGCAGGCCGTGCTTCAGTGCGCTGCCGAGCAGCGCGTGGTAGCTGGGGTGGAACTCCACCTCGTCCACACGCCGGCCGACGAGGTCGTGTGTGTGCAACTGCGGGCCGTGCGTGTTGGCCAGGCGTGCGTGGGTTTGCATCTCGGCCGAGCCGGCCTCAGCACCCAGCGCCACCAGCGCTGCCGTGTCCAAGGCCGGCGCGTGCAAAGCCAGCGCGTCCTGCATGGGGCGGTTGGCGTGGAACAAGTTCAGGCCGCTGAACGGCGTGGCCTGGTTGAAGACCTCGTGCGTGATCACGCTCATGTGGACCTCACCATCTCGCAGTGGGGAATGCCGTCTTCCAGGTAGTCGTCGCCGACGCGCGCAAAGCCGAAGGCAGCGTAGAACCGGTCCAGATGCGCCTGCGCGCTGATGCGGATGCCACGGCCCGGCCACGAATCCGCGCAGCGCGACACGCCTTCCACGACCAGCGCCTTGCCCAGACCCGTGCCGCGTGTTTCGGGGCTGGTGATGACACGGCCCAGCGAGGGCTCGTCGTACTTCACACCGGGGTCCACCACACGCAGATAGGCCTGCAGCACGCCCGCGTCGTCGCGGCCCAGCAGGTGCCAGCTGTGGCGGTCCACACCGTCCGGGTCCAGGTAGGGACCTTGCTCCAGCACGAAGACGCGGCAGCGCAGCGCCAATGCGTCGTAGAGGTTGTCGACGCCCAGGTCTTCGAATCTCAGATACGACCAGTTCACACCAGCTTGACCAACTGCTTGCCGAAGTTCTTGCCCTTGAGCAGTCCCAGGAAGGCTTCGGGTGCCGACGCGATGCCCTGCGCCACGCTCTCACGAAACTTGATCTGCCCCGTGGCCACGCCCATGCCCAGTTCCTTCAATGCCGCGGGCCACAAAGCCATGTGTTCGCTGACGATGAAACCCTGCAGCTTCAGCCGCTGCGTCAGCAGCAGGCGGCCATTGGTGATGGCGAGCGACTGGCCGTCGTAGCCGGAGATCATCCCGCACAGCGCGACGCGGCCGAAGGCGTTCATGCGCGACAGGATCACGTCCAGGATCAGGCCGCCGACGTTTTCGAAGTTGCCGTCCACGCCGTTCGGTGCGGCGGCATCCAGCGCGGCACCCAGGGACTTGAAGTCCGGGTACTGGCGGTAGTCGATGCAGGCATCAAAGCCCAGTTCCTTGACGACATAGCCGCACTTGTCCGCACCGCCGGCCAGGCCCACCACGCGGCAGCCCTTGGCCTTGGCCAGTTGCCCGACCACGCTGCCGACGGCACCGCTGGCGGCGCTGACCACCACCGTCTCACCGGCCTTGGCTTCGATGATGTGGTTCAGCCCCACCCAGGCCGTGACACCGGGCATGCCCACCGCGCCCAGGAAGGCAGACAGCGGAACCTGTGATGCATTCACCTTGCGCACCAGACCCGGCGTGCGCACGTCCAGCACGGCCACTTCCTGCCAACCGCCCATGCAAACCACGGCGTCGCCGGCGGCAAAACCTTCGTGCTTCGATTCGGTGAC
>JANOAM010000545.1:0-3881 GCA_031411215.1 Betaproteobacteria bacterium | reverse complement strand
GCGCTGGTGCAGGCCGATGCTGGGTTCGTCCAGCACGTACATCACACCGCTCAAGCCACTGCCGATCTGGCTGGCCAGGCGGATGCGCTGGGCCTCGCCACCGCTCAGCGTGTCGGCACCGCGGTCCAGGCTCAGGTAGTTCAGACCCACGTCGTTGAGGAAGCGCAGGCGGCTGGCGATCTCGCGCACGATCTTGTCGGCAATGTCGGCCTTGGAACCCACCAGCTTCAGGCCCTGGAAATACTGCAGCGCGGCGGCCAGCGTGGCGTGCTCCACCGCAAAGATGGGCAGGCCCTTGCCGGTGTCGGCATGGTGCAGGTAGACATGCCGTGCCTCGCGGCGCAGGCGTGCACCCTGGCACTGCGGGCAGGGCTTGGCGGCCTGGTAGCGCGTCAGCTCTTCGCGCACCGCCACGCTGTCGGTTTCGCGCAGGCGGCGTTCGAAGCTGGGGATGATCCCTTCGAAGGGGTGGGTGCGCTTGACGCTCTTGCTCTTGCCCTTGGGTGCGTCGGCCGTGTAGGTGAAGGCAATTTCGTCGCTGCCACTGC
The DNA here is from genome assembly GCA_031411215.1 of Betaproteobacteria bacterium. Taxonomy (GTDB): domain Bacteria; phylum Pseudomonadota; class Gammaproteobacteria; order Burkholderiales; family Burkholderiaceae_C; genus Rubrivivax. Next base: position 3,333 of record JANOAM010000545.1, on the reverse strand, counting down.
CGTGCAGCAGCACCTGCTGCGCGGTCTTGGGCAGCTGTTCAAACGGTGTCTCGATGTTGAAGGCGTAGTGCGCAGCCACGCTTTCCAGCAGCGTGTAGGTGTAGCTGTTGCGGCGGTCCCAGCCCTTCACCGCGCCGGCAGCCATGCTCAGTGTGGGGAAGCCCACCACACGGTCGGGGTCGAACACCGTCACCTGGCCCAGCCCGTCGCAGGCCGGGCAGGCGCCCACGGGGCTGTTGAAGCTGAAGAGGCGCGGCTCCAGTTCCGGCAAGGAATAGCTGCACACGGGGCAGCCGAACTTGCTGCTGAACAGGTGTTCCTTGCCCGTGTCCATTTCCAGCGCCACGGCGCGGCCGTCGGCGATGCGCATGGACGCTTCAAAGCTTTCCGCCACACGCTGCTTCATGTCCGCCTTGGTCTTCAGGCGGTCGATGACCACGTCGATGTCGTGTTTGTCGGCCTTCTTCAGCTTGGGCAGGTCGTCGAACTCGAACGCCTGACCGCCGACGCGGAAGCGCACATAACCGCGCGACTGCATGTCCTCGAACAAATCCACGAACTCGCCCTTGCGGTCACGCACCACGGGCGCCAGGATCATCAGGCGGGTGTCTTCGGGCAGCGCCAGCACGGCGTCCACCATCTGCGCCACGCTTTGCGCCTGCAGCGGCAGGTCGTGGTCCGGGCAGTAGGGTGTGCCGGCACGCGCATACAGCAGGCGCAGGTAGTCGTGGATCTCGGTGATGGTGCCGACTGTGCTGCGCGGGTTGTGGCTGGTGGCCTTCTGTTCGATGCTGATCGCGGGCGACAGGCCCTCGATCACGTCGACGTCCGGCTTGTCCATCAGCTGCAGGAACTGCCGCGCGTAGGCGCTCAGGCTTTCGACGTAGCGGCGCTGGCCTTCGGCGTACAGCGTGTCGAAGGCCAGGCTGCTTTTGCCACTGCCCGACAGACCCGTGATCACCACCAGCGCGTGCTTGGGGATGTCCAGGTCGATGTTCTTCAGGTTGTGGGTGCGCGCACCGCGGACGCGCAGCGTGCGCATTTCCCCGATCTGGGGCTGCGGCTCGGGTGACGGCGCGGTGGAGTCAGGGCGGTCGCTGCGGGGAATGGTGGGCTCGGTCATGGTGGGCGTGGGCAACCGGCCATTATCTCTGCACACGTCTAGCCGGCCAACACCCTCAGGATCTCGGCACCGTAGGCGTCCAGCTTCTTGGCGCCGACACCGCTGATGCCGGCCAGGTCGTCCAGCGTGGACGGGCACTCGCGCGCCATCTCCGCCAGCGTGGCGTCGTGGAACACCACGTAAGCCGGCAGGTTGTGTTCACGGGCCACCTCGGCACGCCAGGCCTTCAGGGCCAGGAAGCGTTCGGTAGCGTGTCCATCCAAGGGCAGGGGTGGTGGTTTGCCGGCGCCGCTGCTGCCCCCGCGCACGCGCGTGGCCTTGACGCGGCCCTTGGTCTCAGCGGGCACACGCAGGCGCACGTCCACTTCACCGCGCAGCACCGCGCGTGCGCTGTCGGTCAACGCCAGGGTGTTGTATTCGCCTTCGCTTTCGATGTGGCCCAGGGCAATGAGCTGGCGCAACACGCCGCGCCACTGCGCGTCGGACACGTCGGCGCCAATGCCGAAGGTGGACAGGCGTTCGTGCCCGTGCTGCGTGACCTTGTCCGTCACCTTGCCGCGCAGCACGTCGATCAAGTGGCCGGCGCCGTAACGCTGGCCACCGGCCTGGCGGAAGCGGTAGATGCCGCTCAACGCCTTGCGCGCGGCCTCGGTCGCGTCCCATGTGGCGGGTTCGTTGAGGCAGTTGTCGCAATTGCCGCAGGGTGTGCTGTCCTGGCCGAAGTAGCCCAGCAGCCGCACACGCCGGCAATCGTGCGCTTCGCACAGCGCCAGCAGAGCGTCCAGCTTGCCGCGTTGCAAGCGCTTGAAGTCTTCGCCGGCCTCGCTTTCGTCGATCATGCGGCGCTGGTTCACCACGTCGGCCAGGCCGTAAGCCATCCAGGCGTCGGCGGGCAGGCCGTCGCGGCCGCCGCGGCCCGTCTCCTGGTAGTAGGCCTCGATGTTCTTGGGCAGGTCCAGGTGCGCCACGAAGCGCACGTCGGGTTTGTCGATGCCCATGCCAAAGGCGATGGTGGCCACCATCACCAGGCCTTCTTCGCGCAGGAACTTGTCCTGGTGCTTGCGGCGAAGGTCGCTGTCCAGGCCCGCGTGGTAGGGCAGCGCGTTGAAACCTTCGGCCACCAGCCAGGTGGCGGTCTCTTCGACCTTGCGGCGGCTTTGGCAGTAGACGATGCCGGCGTCACCGTCGTGTTCGTCGCGCAGGAAACGCAGCAGCTGTTTGCGCGGGTCGTCTTTCTCGACGATGGTGTAGCGGATGTTCGGCCGGTCGAAGCTGGCCACAAACAGGCGCGCTTCTTCCAGCTGCAGGCGCTGGATGATGTCGGCGCGTGTATGGTCGTCGGCCGTGGCGGTGAGCGCCATGCGCGGCACGCCGGGGAACTGTTCGTGCAGCGCCGACAGGCCCAGATACTCTTCGCGGAAGTCGTGGCCCCACTGGCTGACGCAATGCGCTTCGTCAATGGCGAACAGGCTCAGCAGACCCCGTTCGTTGAGGCTTTCCAGCATGGCCATGAAACGCGGCGTCAGGATGCGTTCCGGCGCGGCGTAGAGCAGGGTCAGGCGGCCGGCCATCAAGTCCCGTTCGATGCGCCGCGCTTCGTCGCCTTCCAGCGAGCTGTTCAGGTACGCAGCAGGCACACCGACTTCGTCCAGCGCACCGACCTGGTCGTGCATCAGCGCAATCAGCGGGCTCACCACCACCGTCACACCCTGGCCGGCGCGGTGGCGCAGCAGCGCAGGAATCTGGTAGCACAGGCTCTTGCCGCCGCCCGTGGGCATCAGCACCAGGGCGTCACCGCCCGTGGCCACGTGCTGGACGATCTGCGCCTGTTCACCGCGGAAGACGGTGTAGCCGAAGACTTCGTGCAGCAGTGACAGCGCGGCGGCTTCGCTGGGGGCTTGGTCGGGCTTGGGGATTTCGGCTTCGGTCAACACGGCAGACATCGTAGGAACGCGATGCTACGCGAGGGCCGCACCGCGCATCCCGCTGCGGAGGGCCCCCGCCGTGGCCACTCCACGGCATGCACCCGGCGGGGTGAGCGCGGCCGCCGGCGAAGCGGGGCCCGGGCGCGATAATCGAGGTATCCCCACCCCCATCTCATTACCGCCCTTTCGGGAGCACACCATGGCCTCGGTCAACAAAGTCATCATCATCGGCAACCTGGGCAAGGACCCGGAAGTGCGCTACCTGCCCAGCGGCGCCGCCATCTG
>JANOAM010000544.1:0-3732 GCA_031411215.1 Betaproteobacteria bacterium | reverse complement strand
TTGGCGGGCAGCTTGGCGATCATCTGGTGCGCGAGGCGACGCACCAGGGGGCTGTACTGCTTGAGCAGTGCGCTGGAGTCGAGTTGTCCCTTGGCGGTATACATGGCGGAGCCTCTGTCAGAGAACATGTCGGGCGGCGTGGGCAGGTGCGGCATGGGCCGCGGCCACTTGAATAGAGTCGGCTGCGTCGTCCAGCGCGAACTGGGCGGCCAGCAGGCTGCTCAGCGCGGCGTCTGCGGGCGCGGCGGGGTCGACCGCAGGGTCGATGAGGGCGGTGTGGCACAGCACAGCGCCCAGGAAGGTGTCGATGCAGCCGGCCAGGCTTTGGGCAATGGCCGCCACACGGGGCGACTGCGGCGGCGCGGCCAGCAGCAGGTCAAAGCTGAGCAGTTCGCAGCGAGTGGCCAGCAGCTTGGCGCCGGCGTAGGCGTGTTTGATGCTGTCCGGGTGGTCGGCGCCCAGCAGGATTGGGCGCGTGCCGCGGCGCTTGTAGATGCGCACCAGGTCTTGCGCGTCGGCGTGCAGCAGGATCACTTCGGCCTTGGGCGCGGCGCGCTGCACGGCGTCGATGAAACCATGGGCCGAACCGCGCGTGTCCACATAGGCCATGGGCAGGCCTCCGGCGGGCAGGTAGCTGACACGTTCGGACACCCGTTCAATGCCCGCGGCCAGGTCCACCGCGGCCAGTTCGTTGGGCGGCGGTGAAGCCTGCGCAGCGTCCACCACCAGCACCTGGCGACCTTGCGCGGACAGCACAGCGGCCAGGCGGTCCAGCACCACGCCGCTGAAGGCCACGTAGGGGTTGGCGACCAGAGGCAGCACGCGGCACAGGTGTGATTCACGGCCGGCGAACAGCCGGCGCAAGCCGTCGGCCTGGTCGAGTGGGGTACGGTCCAAAGCGCGACCCAGCGGCATCGGACGTGAACGGGAATAGAAGTCGTTCATGCGTGTGGCCGGCTCAGACGCGGGTCGCGGCTTGCGACGCCACCTTGGCGGCGGGCAGACCGGCGAAGATGAGGTTCATGTCCTGGTCGTCCAGGCGCCAGGCGGCGGCGGGTGCGCTCTTCAGCGCGCGCTGCACCAGGGCGTGGGCGGACAGGCGGTGCCAGTCTTCCGGCACACGTTGACCGTTGGCGATGGCCAGCACCTTCAGGCGGTGGCGGATCATCGAATCCAGCGCCGGGCCCAGCTTCACGGCCTCGTCCAGCTTGCTCAGCACGATGCCGCGGCACGCCGGCGCGCCATAGGCAGCCAGCTGGTCTTCGATGGTCTCGCCCTGCGCCGAGGCATTCACCACCAGCAGGCGGTTGATGCTGCGGTGGGAGATCATGTCCAGCAGTTCGCGGGTGCGGCTGTCGCGCTGCGCCATGCCGGCGGTGTCGATCAGCACCATGCGCTTGGCCGACAGCAGGTCGAGCAGGTCTTCAAGACTCGCACGGTCATGCGCGGTGTGCACGGGCACGCCCAGGATGCGGCCGTAGGTGCGCAGCTGTTCGTGTGCGCCGACGCGGTAGGCGTCCAGCGTGATCAGGCCCAGCTCAGCGGCGCCATGGCGGGCCGCGAAAGCAGCGGCCAGCTTGGCAGTGCTGGTTGTCTTGCCCACACCGGTGGTGCCGATCAGTGCGAACACACCACCAGCGTCTTCCAGCGCCTGTTCACGCTCGCCCGTGGCCAGGTTGCGTTCCAGCACGTTGCCGGCCCAGGTCAACTCGTCGACGTCGGCCGGCAGGCTTTCCACCAGCTTGCGGATCAGCGCCGGCGAAAAGCCCGTGTCCAGCAGACGCTGCGACAGCTGAGCCTGGCGCGGGTGGCGCTGCAGCTTTTCCATGAAGGCCAACGCGCCAAAACGCTGCTCGATCAGGCCACGCATGGAGCGCAGCTCGCCCATCATCTCGGCGGAGTCCTGGTGCGCAGCAGCGGCTGCGGTGGCCACGGCCATGGGTGTGTGGGACAGCGAGGGTTCAGGCTGGCGGGTGAAGGCGCGCGCGTCCTCGCGAACATCCTGACGCGCTTCTTGGCGAAGTTCGTCACGCAGCACTGGCACGTCCTTGGCCAGGTCACGTTGTGCAGCCAGGCGGCTGCGTGCGGCAGCAATCGGCGACACCACGGGCGGGGCGGCTGGCACGACGGCTTCCACCGCGGCCTCCGCAGCCATTTGCGCCTCGCGGCGCTTGAGCATGCGCTGACGCACGTAGTCCTGGAAGGACAGCGTGCTCATCTGCAGCTGTTCAATGTCCTGCTCCACCGGCGCGTTGTCGAAGCTGGGTTCCTGGCGACCGCTTGCACGCGAGGCCTGCGCGGTCTGCTGACTCTCGCGCGGGACACCCTCACGCGACTGCACGGCGTTGGCCTGCACCTGCGATGCCGCCGCCGCCATGCCGATGCGTTCCAGCTGCTGCACGCTTTCCGGCGCCATGGCCAGCACCTCCACGCCTTCGGCGCAGGGGCGCGTGGACATGACGACGGCGTCGTCACCAAAGGCCTGGCGGACCAGGGCCAGGGCTTCGCGGCTGGTGCGGGCGGTGAATCGTTTGACGTTCATGCGGCGCTTCCGATGACTGACCCGATGCGGATCGAATGGGTTTCAGGGATCTCGCTGTGGCCCAGCACCTTCAGGCGCGGGGCGGCACGTTTCAACAGGCGGGCCATCGGGGCGCGGATCATGTCCGGCACCAGCAGGCAGGCCGGCAGGCCCAGGTCTTCCTGGCGGCGCGCCGTGTCGGCGGCGCTGCGGGTCAGGGTGTCGGCCACACCCGGGTCCAGCGTGGCGCCGTGCGGCGAATTCAGGGCTTGTGTCACCAGGCGCTCCAGGTCCGGGTCCAGGGCGATCACATCCAGCTCCTTGGTCGGTCCGTAGATCTGCTGCACGATGGCCGGGGCCAGGTGGACACGGATGCGGCGGGCCAGTTCGGCCGGGTCGGTGACGGTGGCGGCGTGCTCGGCCAGGCATTCGACGATGGAACGCATGTCGCGGATGTGCACACCCTCTTCCAGCAGCAGTTGCAGCACACGCTGCAGGGTGGCAATGCCGACCATCTTGGGCACGACGTCTTCGATCAATTTGGGGGCCAGTTTGGTGACGTGTTCCACGAGTTGCTGGGTCTCTACGCGCCCCAGCAGCCGTGCTGCGTTTACTTGCATCAAGTGTGAGAGATGGGTGGCCACAACGGTGGCGCAATCAACGACCGTAAACCCCGCCATTTGCGCCATCTCCTTGTGGCGTTCGTCTATCCACACCGCGGGCAGGTTGAAGGCCGGGTCCACGGTCTTGATGCCCGGCAGCTGCTGCGTGGCGCCACCCGGGTTGATGGCCAGCAGCTGGCCCGGGTTGGCCTCGGCCTCGCCCACCACGGCACCTCGCAACGTCACGCGGTACATGCCGGGCTTCAGCTCGCCCAGGTTGTCGCGGATGTGCACGGGCGGCGGCAGGAAGCCCACGTCCTGCGCGAACTTCTTGCGCACGCCCTTGATGCGCGACAGCAGATCACCCTGGCGGCTCTTGTCCACCAGCGCGATCAGCCGGTAGCCCACTTCCAGGCCCAGCGTGTCGACGGGCGTCAGGTCGTCCCAGCTGGCTTCGGTGTTGGCGGGCTGCACGTCGCTGCCCACGGCGCGTTCGGGCTTCATGGCCGCGGCGCGTTGGCGCTTTACCAACTGCCAGCACAAGAGGCCCAGGCCCGCGCCGACGATCAGGAACACCAGGTGCGGCATGCCCGGCACCAGGCCCAAGAG
>JANOAM010000543.1:0-17160 GCA_031411215.1 Betaproteobacteria bacterium | reverse complement strand
CTCTCTCTCCGCCAGCAAGTCCGAGCCCGCTCTCGCAGCGGGCTTTTTTTTGCCCGAGCCCCGCGTGGCGAGGGCTTCCGGGCGGTCCCACTTTCTCAGAGTCGCCCCTCGGCCTCCTTTGGGCCCGATTCGGAGCCACTTTCTCTGTCCGCCAGATCGTCCGTACGGGGAGCTGAGACGCACCTGCGGCACAAGGCACACTGCTGCCATGAAGTCACTCATCTCTTTGGCCGTAGTCGCCGCCATCTCCGTCCCCGCCTACGCTGATCCGATCGGCGAGGTCGACACTGTCTTCAAGCTGATTGGCCCAGACCACAAGATCGTGGTCGACGCGCACGATGACCCCAAGGTCAATGGCGTGACCTGCTACGTCTCTCGCGCCAAGACAGGTGGCATCAAAGGGGCCGTCGGACTGGCCGAAGACAAGGCGGAGGCCTCCATCGCTTGTCGCCAGATCGGCCCCATCAGCTTCCGCGAGCCCCTGAAGCAGCAGGAGGAGATGTTCACCGAACGAATCTCTTTGGTCTTCAAGAAACTGCGCGTGGTGCGCATGGTTGATACGAAGCGCAACGCACTCGTGTACCTGACCTACTCAGACCGCCTGATCGAAGGCTCGCCCAAGAACAGCGTGACCGTCGTGGCGGTCGATCGCGCCACGACCATCCCGATCAAGTAGTCGCAACCGCCGCCAGACCCAGCGCCACCCGTTGCTCGGCCCAGGCCGCAGGCAACGGTACTTTCCGCATCAGCCGATCACCCCAACGGCACCTGACAGGTGATGCACGATGTCTGCCCGATCCTCTCGGGAAGGCACGTCAATACGTGCATCGCAAGGGCCTCAGCGGGCCGCCGTCACGCGCTGCTCGATCACGCCGAACGGTGCCTCGCCGCCATCGTCGAACATCGCCTGCATCCGCACGCGGTCCGTGAACTTCATGAAGGCGGTGCGGATCTCGCCCAGATCGATCTTCTCGATGACGCGGCGCTCCGCGATACAGGCCGAACCTGCGCTTCGCGACACGTTGGACACCGTGCCCGAGCCGACGATGGTGCCGGCCATGAGTCTGCGCGTGCGGGCTGCGTGGGCGATCAGCTGCCCGAAGTGAAAGTTCATCTCGCCGCCGTGCGGTTCACCGAAACGCGCGCCGTTCCACTGCACGTGCAGCCGCAGCTGGACCCGGCCCTCGCGCCATCCAGGCCCCAGCTCGTCGGGCGTCACCGCGATGGGCGCAAAGGCCGTCGAAGGTTTGGCTTGCAGGAAGCCGAAACCGGTCTTCATCTCGTGGGGGCCGAGCGCACGCAAGCTCCAGTCGTTGATCTGCACCACCAGCCGCACGCAGTCCAGCGCCGCCTGTGGCGTCACGCCCATGGGCACCGGGCCGCAGACCACGCCGAACTCACCTTCGAAGTCGATGCCGTCGGCCTCGCTGGGCAGCGGCACGTCGTCGTGCGGTCCGAGGAAGTCGTCGCTGGCACCTTGGTACATCACCGGGACCGACTCGAAGTGCGGGATCGGGGGGGTGTTGAAGGCCTGCTCCATCAGTCGGCCATGGTTCAGGAAGGCCGACCCGTCCAGCCACTGCGGGCTGCGCGGAAGCGGTGCGCTGCATTGGATCGGATCGAAAGCGAAGCTGTCGGCCGCCTGACCGGCATTCAGTGCGTCGGCGAGTGCCTGCAGCGGCTGCTGCACGGCGTCCCAGCGCTGGAGCGCGTCGATGAGGTTCGGCACGACATGCGGGGCCGCGACGGCGCGCTGACCATCGCGCGAGACGACGATCAACTGGCCGTCCAGGTGGCCGTTTTTCAGGGTGGCGTCAACACTCCAAGTCCGCTGTGTCGCGCCTGGTCGGCGAACTTGAGCAGCGGCTTGGCGTGCGACCGCTGCAGAGAACGACCCGCCGCTTGTCCCTCACCGGCGAGGGCGAGGTGTTCCTCGACCGCTGCCGCGATCTGCTCTCTGGTGTGGGGGATGCCGAAGCGGAGGTCACGCAGCACGCCGGCGAAGTGCTTGGTGAACTCCGTATCAGCGCGCCCGTGACCTTCGGGCTGATGCACCTGGCGCCGCTGTGGCCGGTGTTCATGGCGCAGCATCCGAAGTTGACGCTGGATGTCACCTTGGGCGACCGATTCGTGGACCTGGTGGACGAGGGCTATGACTTGGCGATCCGCATCGCCCAGCTGCCGAACTCGTCCTTGGTCAGCCGACAACTGGCCAGCGCGCGGCTGATCCTGTGCGCGACGCCAAAGTACGTGCGTCGGACGGCGCCACTTGCTTCGCCAAGTGATCTGTCAAACCACCCGGCGTTTGCCTACAAGTTGCTGACCTCAGGGGACCAGTGGCACTTCTCGGGCCAGGACGGGCCGACCAGCGTCAAAGTCATTCCCCGCATGCGCAGCAACAGCGGCGATTCCTGTCGTGAGGCCGCGTTGCAACACCAGGGCATCGTCCTGCAGCCTTTGTTTCTCGTCGGCGCACAACTGGAGTCGGGCGAGCTCATCGAGGTGTTGCCGCAGTACCGGTCGCTCGAACTGGGCATCTATGCGGTCTACCCGAGTCGCAAGCAGCTGTCGCCCAAAGTGCGCCGCCTGGTGGACTTTCTTGTCGAGTCCTTCAGGAAGCCAGCCTGGCCCCAGTAGCGGGCCGCGGGCCCACGCGGTAGCGGCGGTCCTCACGCCGCTGGACGGGCCTGGGCCCCAGGGCCCTCAGCCGCGCTGGGTCAGGATTTCGGCCATGCGTTCGCCAATCAGCACGCAACTGGCCATCGTTGCGACTGAAGCGATGCGCGGCATGATGGAACTGTCGGCAATGCGCAGGTTCTTGATGCCGTTGACGCGCAATTTTGCATCCACCACAGCCTTGCTGTCCCTGCCCATGCGGCAGGTGCCCGACTGGTGGAAATAGGTGGTGGCACCGTCGCGCACGAAGTTCTCCATGTCCTGGCCCGTCAGCTTCTGACCCGGGGCGACTTCACGCTTCACGAAGTCACGCATCGCTGCAGAGTTGCCGATCTCGCGGGCCAGTTCAATGCCGAAAGCCAGGGCCTTCACGTCGTCGGGGTGGCTCAGGAAGCGCGCGTCCACGACGGGACGGTCGGCCGGGTTGGCAGACTTCAGGCGCAACTCACCGCGGCTCTTGGGTGCAACCAGGCCGGCGCACAGGGCCCAGCTGGTGTTGGGCGGCGCGTAGCGCTTGGCCACCACGTCGCTGGCATAGGGCAGCTCGATCTGCACTAGGTTGACGTCCGGGGATTCAAAGGAGGCCTGGCTCTTGACGAAGCCCGCCACGTTGGCGGCGCTGTTGCGGTGAGGGACGTGTTCCTTGGGTTCCCAGATGCAGCCGCCGTGCAGCAGGTGGTCCTGGAAGTTCTTGCCCACCTCGGGCGCATGCAGGAGCACCTTGATGCCGTGTGCACGCAGCTGCGTTTCGTCGCCAATGCCGCTGAGCATCAGCAACTTCGGCGTGTTGATGCCACCTGCGCTGAGGATCACTTCGCTCTTGGCCTGGATGCGGCGGGTGCCGGCAGCCCCGTTGATCTCCACCCCCGTGGCACGGTTACCCGCGAAAGTGAGGCGGTCGACGTGGGTGTTGACCAGGACCGTGACGTTCTTCTTCGACAGCACGGGGTACAGGTACGAACGTGCCATGCTTTGCCGGCGCCCGTCGCGGATGATCTGGTTCATCAAGGCGAAGCCGCCGCTGCCTTCCTCACGCGCGCCGTTCTGGTCGTCCAACACCGGCAAGTTCAGGCTGCGGCAGGCGGCCAGCATGGCCGGGGCAGCAGGGTGAGGATTGGCGGCGGGTTGGCACCACACGGGGCCGCCTTGTCCGCGATAACGCGCATCAGGTTTGCCTTGCCAGTTCTCGACGCGGCGGTAGATGGACAAGCCGTGTTCGTATCCCCAGGCCTTGTCGCCACTCTCGGCGGCCCAGTGCTCGAGGTCCGCCTTGAAGGGCCGCGCCCAGATGGTCGCATTGATGCTGCTGCCGCCGCCGACCACCCGGCCCATGTGCTCCGGGATCGCGCGGTCGTTGGTGCCGGGGGAGGGGATGGCGACGTCCTTCCAATCCCTGTCGGAGCCCAGGTTGGTGAACCAGACACCGGGGTCCATGACAGCAGGGGACGTGTCCCAGTCGCCCGCCTCCAGCACCAGGATGCTGGCGTTCGGTCGCGCAGCGGCCAGTCGCCCCACCAGGGCAGAGCCCGCGCTGCCCGTACCCACCACGATGTAGTCGTAGGCGGCTTGGAGCTTCTTGGCACGCTCGGTCTGGTTGGCTCGGATGGTGTCCAACTCATCGGCCAGCACGTGTGCACTGGTGCCCGCCAGGCCAACTGCGGCTGCGGCCTGGAGGAATCGGCGCCGGTTGATGCGGCCTGCGATCAGTGCGTGTTCCAGCCGTTCCAGCAAGGTCTGGTCCATGCCCTCGTCCCGCATCGTTGGTTTCATCGTGTCTCCGTTGGTCTGGGTGAATCTGTCCCGCAGCGGCGGCCAGCGGCTGTGGATGCTGCGGGGCGCACCTTAGGTTGGCGACCGTGGCACGCCGAAGATCGGGATTACGCGGGGCGGTCGTGTTCCGTTTGGGAACACAGCCTGAAACCGTCAAGTCGCGCAGGGCCGGTCCGATGGAGCGGTTGCTCGCAGGCGCCGGTAGATCAGTCCTCGAGAAACGCCCAGGCGCTTGGCCGTGTCCCTGACATTGCCTCCGCAAGCTTGCAGCGTTCGCTGGATGAGATCGAGGTCGGCCTCACGCAGCCCAGGTGTACTTGCCGGCCTATCTCCACTTGGAGGCATGTCGACTGGCGTCGACACTGATTCGGCGACGTGCTTGATTGACAAGCGCACCTGCTTGATGTTGATCGCTTGCATGGGGTCGATGGCCTTCTCTGCGCATCCATCATCGGGTCCGCGTGCCGCCGATACCAGGCTGCGGCGCCCATCGCGAGCGCGCATCTCGGCGCGCGCCCAGACCCGCAGGCCATTGGGCAAGGTGAGGGGAGCGGCGCCTGTTGTCGGCAGCGCCGCCAAGTGAGACCAGGGCAGGCCCAGCCGCACCTCAGCAGCCCGAAGGTCTGCCGAGCCTGCGCGACCGGTGATGCCCAGCAGTCCTTGTGCTGCGCCGTTTTGCCAGGCCTGCTTGCCGTCCGCTCCTACACCGACCAGCGCGGCCATTGCCGAGTCCAGAAGTTCCGGTGCCACCTGGAATCGGATGACCAAGTGTTCGGTCGACTGCGCCACCAGGAGCCGGTTTTCGATGGCGCCTGCATAGAAACCGGCTACCGCCAAGGCGTTGAATTCGAAAGGAATGTGCTCGCTTGACAGGTCCAGCACGCCGGCCAGGCGGCCGTGGATGTCGTGAATCGGCGCTGCCGCGCAATGCATGTTCTGGACGCTGTCAAAGAAGTGTTCACCCCCGAGAACGCTGACCGGCTTTCCCGTCCGCGCGGTGACGCCGGGCGCTGTGGTGCCGACCGCATCCTCGGAGAGATTGACGCCCAGTCGGGTGGCGACGGGCATCAGTTCCTCGTGCGAGCGGCCGACGCATGAAGCGCCAATCAGCACGCCGGTGGCGTCCGTGAGCATGGCGGCGCAGTTTGTGGTGCCTAGCATCGACTCCAGTCTGGGCAGCTCACCCATCCATGCTTCGCGCAGGTGGCGGTTCTTCATGAGTGCCAGCTGTGTTCGGCTTGCGGTCACGGGTTCGAAGATCGCTGGTTCGCGCGGACTGCCGAGCCTTCGCAGGCAGCGCGCCCATGATTCGAAAACGGCCTCGCCCACGACACCGGTCGGCGCTTGCCCTTCGTCAAAGAAGCGCTGCCGCGCCAGTTCGACGCGGGCGGTGCGCGACTGAATCAATGAGGAACTCGGCAGATGGTTCATCTCAAGCTTGGGGTGGAGCGACTTGGAAACCCGTTCCGGTGCTTCTCCTGCTGGCGCAGCGCAGTCGGGCTGTTCAGATCGTCCCCCGTGACGCGTCGTCTGCCAATGGGCCGCGCCGCATGTGGCGCATCACGCGCAGTGATGTGGCGTCGCGGCCAAGCGGGCAGCGAGCGGACCCAGCCGGTGGTTCAGGCTGGGACGGCTGCCTTGTCCTCGCCGAACAGGTCGAACAAGACGCCGCGCAGCCATTGATGTGCGGGCGACCTGTGCACCTTGGCGTGCCAGAACACATTGATGGCGACTTCGGGCAGCGCAACCGGGTGCGGCCGGAAGCTCAGCCCGAACGGTTCGGCCAGGCTTTCCGCCAGGCGCTCGGTCACCGTGGCCACCATGTCGGATCGTTTCAGGATATGCCCCACGCTCACGAAGTGGGGCACCGTCAGGCGAACCGTACGCTCAACCCCGGCGCGCCGGATGAGATCGTCGACCTTGCCATGCCCCGTGCCAGCCGACACGATGATCAGGTGCTCTGCAGCCTTGAAGTCGGCGAGCGTCAGGCGTTTGCGATCCAGCGCATGCCCCTGCCTGAACAGGCAGACATAGCGTTGCCGGAACAGGCGCCTTTGGAAGAAGCCGGCCTTGAGTTGCGGCAAGGGGCCGACTGCCAGATCGACCTTGCCGGCCTCCATGTCTTCCCGCAGGTTGGTGGCCGTGGTGCGCACGGTGCTCAGCGACACGCCAGGCGCTTGCAGCCGCAGGCGTTCCACCAGTTGCGGCAGGAACACGATTTCGCCGATGTCCGTCATGCCGACCGTCACCGAACGCTTCACGCTGGCCGGGTCAAAGCGGCTCTGCTGGTTGAGCCCGCTGTGGATCATGCCCAGGGCGTAGCCGATGGGCTCTGCAAGCTGCTCGGCAAATGGCGTGGGCATCATGCCCTTGGGCGTCCGAACGAAGAGGTCGTCGCCGAACTGCCGCCGCAGCTTGGCCAGGGTGTTGCTGACCGCCGGCTGTGTCAGCCCCAGCGTCTCGGCCACCTTGGAGACCCGCCGCTCCACCATCAACTGCTGGAAGAGCACCAGCTGGTTCAGATCGATGTCTGACAGCTCCATGGATCCCCCATCACAGCCCGTGATACATCACATTCAAGCCATTCTATTTCCCGAATGATCCTGAGAGGGAATGATCCGCCTGCTGCAACGAAATCCCCATGGACATCCTCGTTCAACCACTCAACCGCGTCATCCGGGTTCAACCCGGCGCGAACCTGCTGCAGGCTTTGCAGGACGCCCAGGTGCCGATGTCGTACTCGTGCATGGCCGGGCGCTGCGGCACCTGCCGTTGCCGGGTGCTCGATGGCGAAGTCATGGAGGGCGCCGGCGACGCGCAGCGCCCCTTCGAAGCCGCACCCGGCTACGTGCTGGCCTGCCAGACCTACCTGACCGAGCCCTGCACGATCGAGATCCCCGAGCCCGACGAGGTGGTGGTGCACCCGGCGCGCATCGTCAAGGCCACGGTCGCTGCCATCGAAGACCTGGCGCACGACATCAAGCGCCTGGTGCTGCGCCCCGCCAAGCCGGTCGAGTTCTCGCCAGGGCAGTATGTGCAGTTGCAGTTCACGCCCGAACACATCCGCCCCTATTCGATGGCGGGTCTGACCGGCGACGGACTGTTCGAGTTTCACGTCCGCCTGGTCCCCGACGGCAGGGTGACGGGCCACATCGCGAACCGACTTCAAGTGGGTGACGCGGTCAAGGTCAGCGGGCCGCTGGGCTCGGCCTACCTGCGGCGCAAGCATGATGGGCCGATGCTGTGCGTGGCCGGCGGCACCGGGCTGGCGCCCATCTTGTCGATCCTGCGCGGCGCGGTCGCGCAGGGCATGAAGAACCCCATTCACCTGTACTTCGGCGTGCGTTCGCCCCGCGACATCTATGGCTTGCCGTGGCTGGAGCAAGTCCAGCGCGAGCACCCGTTGCTGAAGTTGCATGTGGTCGTGACCTCGGGCGGGGACCCCGCCGTGCACCGCTGCGGGCTGGTGACCGACGCCATCGAACAAGACCATGCCGACCTCACCGGCTGGCGTGCCTACCTGTGCGGGTCGCCGCCCATGGTGGAGGCGGCCACCGTGATCGCGCGGCGCCGCGGCATTGCCGCCGAACACATCTACGCCGACGCGTTCTATGCGCAAGGCACCTGAGGAGACGCGTTTGCACGCCGCACCACGATCACCCGAGGAACAACCCCATGAAACTCGCCCTTGAAGCACCACCGCTCCATACCCTGACCATTGCCGAATGCGACGAGCGCTTCCCGGTCAACCGCGTCTTCTGCGTGGGCCGCAACTACGCCGCGCATGCGCGCGAGATGGGCAAGGACCCGGACCGCGAGCCGCCATTCTTTTTCATGAAGCATGCCGGAGCCGTGGTGGACGCCACCCAGCCCGTGAGCGTGCCGTACCCGCAGAAGACCCGGAACTACCACCACGAGATCGAGCTCATCGTCGCCGTGGGCCGGGGTGGACGGGACATCCCGGTCGCGCAGGCGCTTGAACACGTGTACGGCTACGCGGTGGGTCTGGACATGACCCGGCGCGACCTGCAACTGGAAGCGCGGGACAAGGGCCGACCTTGGGAATTCGGCAAGTCGTTTGCACAGTCTGCGCCTATTGGGCCTCTGTTCCGTGCACAGGACATCGGCCACCCGTCTGCCGCAGCCATTTCGCTGACCGTGAATGGCCAGACGCGGCAGTTGTCAGACATTGCCAAGCTGATCTGGTCGGTGTCGGAGTGCGTGGCCTACCTGTCCGACTACGAGGCGTTGGAGCCCGGTGACATCATCATGACCGGCACACCGGAAGGCGTGAATGCCGTGATCGCAGGCGACGTGATGCACGGTGCAATACAGGGCCTGGGCGCCATCGAAGTGAAGGTTGCGGGCTGAGCAAGACCCCACTGCGCACACCGCAACGAAGAACCGAGCTCACAGGAGACACACCATGAACGAGCCATCGAAGGTATTCCCCGAAGAGCCCATTTGGGAAAGCGACGGCACCCACCGCATTCCGTTCCGCACCTACACCAGCGACGAGATCTACCGCAAGGAACTGGAGCGCTTCTTCTACAAAGGGCACTGGTGCTACGTCGGCCTGGAAGCCGAAGTGCCCAACCCGGGTGATTACAAGCGCACGGTGGTGGGTGAGCGTTCGGTGATCCTGTCGCGCGACGCCGATGGCGACTTGAACGTGATCGAGAACGTCTGCGCGCACCGCGGCATGCGCTTCTGCCGTGAGCGGCATGGCAACCGCAAGGAGTTCGTCTGCCCCTATCACCAGTGGAGCTACACGCTCAAGGGCGACCTGCAGGGCGTGCCCTTCCGCCGCGGCGTCAAGCAGGACGGCCAAGTGCACGGCGGGATGCCGGCCGACTTCAAGACGGCCGACCACGGCCTGACGAAGCTGAAGGTGGCCAGCCGCGGGGGCGTCGTCTTTGCGTCTTTCGACGCGGACGTCGAACCGCTCGAGGACTTCCTGGGCCCCACCATCCTGGGCTACTTTGACCGCCTCTTCAATGGCCGCAAGCTGAAGATCCTGGGCTACAACCGGCAGCGCATTCCCGGCAACTGGAAGCTGATGCAGGAGAACATCAAGGACCCGTACCACCCGGGGCTGCTGCACACCTGGTTCGTCACCTTCGGGCTCTGGCGTGCCGACAACAAGTCGCAGCTGCGCATGGACGACAAGCACCGCCACGCCGCCATGATTTCCACGCGCGGCACGGCCGGCAAGGCCGAGCAGGTGACGCAGGTCTCCAGCTTCAAGGCCGAGATGCAACTGCAGGATCCAAGCTTCATCGACATCGTGCCCGAGGCCTGGTGGGGCGGCCCGACGGCGGTGATGACCACCATCTTCCCCAGCGTCATCCTGCAGCAGCAGGTCAACAGCGTGTCGACGCGCCACATCCAGCCCAATGGCCACGGCAGTTTCGATTTTGTCTGGACGCACTTCGGCTTCGAGGATGACACCGAAGAAATGACTCAGCGCCGACTGACCCAGGCCAACCTCTTCGGCCCGGCAGGTTTTGTGTCGGCAGACGACGGCGAAGTGATCGAGTTCAGCCAGCAGGCCTTTGAGAGCAAGCCCTTCCACCGCACCTTGGCCGAACTCGGCGGACATGCGGTGGAGAACACCGAGCACATGGTCACCGAGACCTTGATCCGCGGCATGTACCGCTACTGGCGCGACGTGATGGAGGCTTGATCCATGGCAGCCAAACTGAACTTCGACGATTGGATGGCGCTGACCCAGCTGTATGCGGACTATGCGAGCGCCGTGGATTCCGGCAATTGGGACCTGTGGCCCGAGTTCTTCACCGATGACTGCATCTACCGCCTGCAGCCCCGTGAAAACCACGAACGCGGATTCCCTTTGGCGACGCTGGCGTTCAAGAGCAAGGGCATGCTCAAGGACCGTGTCTATGGCATCAAGGAGACGCTGTTCCACGACCCCTACTACCAGCGCCACGTGGTGGGCACGCCCACCCTGCGCGAGGTCACGGACGCACATTTCCGCTGCGAGGCCAACTACGCAGTCTTCAGAACCAAGCTGTCCGATGCCTCCACTGTTTTCAACGTCGGGCGCTACCTGGACCGGGTGGTGCGCACCGCGGAAGGCCTGAAGTTCGCGTCGCGGGAATGCATCTACGACACCGAGATGATCCCCAACTCCATCATCTACCCCATCTGAGGCGACCATGAGCAACACGAACTGGGTCGACGCCCTGTCGGCCGACGACCTGCCCGCTGACGATGTCCAGGGTCTCGCCGTCGCGGGGCGCGACATCGCAATCTACACCGTGGGTGATGAGGTCTATGCCACCGACAACATCTGCACGCACGGTCACGCGCGCCTGTGCGACGGTTTCCTGGAAGGTCACGAGATCGAATGCCCGCTGCACCAGGGAAAGTTCGACGTGCGTGACGGGAGGCCGACTTGCGAACCAGCAACAGAGCCCTTGCGCAGCTACCCCGTCAAGGTGGAAGGTGGCCGCGTATACCTGCGCTTCGACCGAACGACCTGAAGGGCCTGTCATCCCAGCCCGCTCCCGCAGCGGGCTTTTTTTCGCCCGGGCTTTGCCGAGCGGGTGCGTCATCGAACAGACCTGCCGAACCCTGGCGCGCAGGCTGCACGGTCCCCACATCCCAGGGCTTGTCGGCTGCGCACGTCCCCCGCACCCAGCAGGACCGGTCCTTCTCAGGAATCCATCCCATGCTCTTCGACAAGTTCTCCGCCCGATCGCTGCAACTCGCCAATCGCATGGTGATGGCGCCGATGACACGCAGCCGGGCCACACCGCAGCACACGCCGGATGCACTGATGGCTACGTACTATGGCCAGCGCGCAACTGCCGGTCTGATCATCACCGAGGGCACTTCGCCCAGTCCCAACGGCCTGGGCTATCCACGCATCCCCGGGTTGTACGACGCGGCACAGGTGGCCGCCTGGAGGGCCACGACGGCTGCCGTGCACGCGCAAGGCGGCAAGATCTTCGTGCAGTTCATGCATTGCGGCCGCGTGGCGCATGTGGCCAACCTGCCGGCCGGTGCCGAGGTGCTCGGGCCGGGCACGGCAGTCTGTCCAGGTGAGATGTTCACTGACACGCTGGGCATGCAGCCGTACAGCCCGCCCCGTGCGATGACCGGAGCCGACATCGCGCACGCCGTGAGGGAACATGTGACCGCCGCGAAGCTCGCGCTGGAGGCCGGATTCGACGGCGTTGAGTTGCACGGCGCCAACGGCTACCTGATCGAGCAGTTTCTGAACCCGCTCGTCAACCTGCGCACCGACGCCCACGGCGGCAGCATCGAAGGCCGCAACCGCCTGGCGCTGGAGATCGCGCAGGCCACGATCACTGCCATAGGCCGCGACCGGGTCGGCATGCGGCTCTCGCCGTACGGGGTCTTCAACGGCACCGGTGAGTTCCCTGACGTGCAGGCGCAATACCTGGCGCTGGCCAAGTCACTGTCTGCGCTGGGCCTGCTCTACATCCACCTGGTCGATCACTCGTCCATGGGCGCGCCGCCAGTGCCTGCCGACTTCAAGCTCAAGCTTCGCGCCGGTTTCGACGGGCTGTTCATCCTGTCCGGCGGCTTTGACCATGCCGGTGCCGAACAGGCCTTGCTCGACAAACGCGGCGACCTGGTCGCGTTCGGGCGCCCTTTCCTGGCCAACCCGGACCTCGTGGCGCGGCTGCGCAAGGAAGCCCCACTCAACACCCCGGACATGGCCACCTTCTACGTGCCCGGCGCCAAGGGCTACACCGACTATCCGGCGTTGGCGGCCTGATCTGCACGGCGGATGCCCCGCGCCACTGCGCGCGCGTGAAGTAACGGGATCGGTTGGGTGTGACAACGAACAGAGGCCAAAAGGTTTGTCATCACAAACTCAACCATGAATTTGCCTCGCACCCCTTCGATGTCGGGTCGACCGACCTCTCCGACCCGGGAGCGCGGTCGTTTGAGTCAGTCGGTGTTCGCGGCATTGACGAGAACCGCGCACCGGGTGCTGCCCCGGTTCATCAAGACCAGGCCTGCATACGCCGGTGTGCCGTTTGACGAAGACACGGCCATGCATTCGCCATGTCTTTGACGTTGCCTGCTGCCGTTGCCATGTCGGCAACACGGTTGAATATGGCAAGGAGCCAGGACCATGACCTACCAGGGTGAGCGTGCCCGCCCCGCGGACACCGAGAAGGGCCGGTTCTTCGAGGTCTCGAAAGTCCGCATCGGCTCCGATGGTCACGTCAGCGACGTGCTTTGGGGCGAGGTGAGCGCCGGCGCGGACCGGGACGTTGGCGTCCCCGTCCTGGCCACGGCAGCCGAGGTGGTGGACGCCATCCACGACGGTGCCCAGGTCACGGCCGTGTTCCCGGCCCAGCACCGGCGGCCCGAGCGTGCGTTCGTGGTTGTCGAACACGGAGACGGCAGAGAGTGCATCACGTTCGACGGTGTGCCGTCGCCAGGGCGTGAGCTGGCCGACATCGGCGGTCTTGACGACTGATTGGGCATGGTCGCTTTCCAGGTCAGTGACATGACATCCGCACGGTGTGCCGGAGCGGTGACAAGGGCGTTGAAGGCCGTCGACCACGCCGCATCGGTGCGGGTGGACCTGGCCACCTTCACCGTCGAAATCGAACCCAGCCGTGCCACTGCACGGCAACTCAGCGACGCGATCAAGTGCGCGGGGTACTCTCCCGTCGCTGCATGAAGGAATTCGTCGGCGCCCTGGGAATCGTTCGGCGAAGGGAGTTTGTTGCGGCCGCGCCGGCCGTGCTCCTTGGCGCGGCGGCGCTGCAGGCGTGTTCACCGGCACCGGACCCTGAAAGCTACGAGTCGGTCGCCACGCGGATTCGGCGCGCGGACGTCGCGTTGGGCGCCGCAGGCACGGCGCCGGGCCACGGGCTGACGCCAAAACTGGGCGGCGAACCGTTGAGTGAACTTGTAAGACTCGCGACGTTGGCCCCGTCCAGTCACAACACGCAATGCTGGAAATTCGCGCTGGAAGGCCAGGGCGTCACGATCCTGCCCGACCTGTCGCGGCGCTGCCCTGCGGTGGACCCCGATGACCACCATGTCTTCGTGTCGCTTGGCTGCGCTGCAGAGAATCTGGCCCACGCCGCGCTGGCCCACGGGTGGCACGCCGACGCCCGCTTCGACGCCGCGAGCGATGCCATCCGCGTGACCCTGGCAGCCACACCGGCGCAGGCTTCACCGCTGTACCAGGCGATTCCCGCGCGTCAATGCACACGTGGCGACTACGACGGCCGGCCGCTGTCCAATGATGAGTTGCACCTGCTCGAAAGCGCGGGCTCGTCAAACGGTGTGCGGGTGTTGCTGTTGACCGAGCGCCCGGCCATGGAACGTGTGCTGGCGTACGTCACTCAAGCCAACACCGTCCAGATCGCGGACCCGGCGTTCATCAAGGAACTCAAGACCTGGATCCGCTTCAACGGCACGGACGCCGTTCGCACCCGAGACGGCCTGTTCAGTGTGTCTTCGGGCAACCGCGCCATTCCGGCCTGGCTGGGGGACCTGGCCTTCGGCTGGTTCTTCACGGCCCAGGGCGAGAACGACAAGATCGCGCGCCAGATACGCAACTCAGCGGGCATGGCGATCTTTGTCGGCGAGGCGGCCGACAAGGCGCACTGGGTTGAAGTAGGCCGCGCCTACGAACGCTTCGCGCTGCAGGCCACGGCGCTTGGCATCCGCAACGCCTTCCTGAATCAACCGGTGGAGGTGGCCACCGTGCGCTCGCCGTTCGCCGCCGCGCTGGGGCTCACGGGCCAGCGTCCGGACCTGGTGGTGCGCTTTGGCCGTGGACCCACCCTGCCGCAGTCGCTGCGCCGGCCCGTCCAGGCTGTGATGGTCTGAAGGCCCGTGGGCCGCCACAGGGGAAGCCGAATGACAGGGCTGCTCTGGCCACCCGAATTGCCGGGCGGCCGCCCATGAGGGCGTGGGTGGCCAGACGGCCGGTGGTTTCGTTTTACGTGCTCACGCTGGCGCTGTCCTGGGGCTACTGGCTGACCATGCTGGCGCAGGGCCTGCGCGTCGTGCCTGGCGGCGACGTCACCCATGTGCCCGGCTTGCTGGGCCCCATGCTGGCCGCGATGGCGGTCACCGCCGTGACCGGGGGACGCCAGGCACTTCGTGAACTGCTTGGGCGCATGGTCCGGCTGGGGCCAGGTGGGCCTTCCAGGCCGATGCTGGCGTTTTCTCCGTTGGTGCTGGGTGCGGCGGCGTTCGTCGGGCTGCGGCTCCTGGGCCGGCCGCTGCCGACGCCCGATGCCTTCGCGCACTTCCCCGGGCTGCCGGAACACTGGCCGTTGGCCGCCGTGGTGGCTGCCGTCGTTGTCGTGAATGGCTTCGGTGAAGAAACCGGTTGGCGCGGGTTTCTCACCGAGCGTCTGCTGCCCAGGTACGGCCGCTGGCGCGCCACGCTTTGGGTTGCGCTGCTTTGGTCCTTGTGGCACTTGCCGCTGTTCTGGCTGAACACCAGCATGGCCGCGCTGGTGGGGCCGGTCCTGATCGGCTGGTTGTTTGCGCTGTTCTGCGGCGCCTTCGTGTTGGCGCAGGTGTACCTTGCAACGGGCCACAGCATCCTGTGCGTGGCGCTCTGGCACGCGGCCTACAACATGATGGTGGCCACAGAAGGCGGCGCCGGCTTGCCGGCTGCCATCGTCAGCGCAGGGGTCATGGCTTGGGGTGTGGTGGTGGCCGTTCGCTGGTGGCGGGTCCGGGCCAAACGCACGGGCTGACGCGTGTGCTGCTCAACGTCACCCGGCGGCCTTGCCGGTGGCGTACGGCGTCGAACAGACGGGTGCACCGTGTCGGCAGATGCTTGGCAACAGGAGAACGTCATGCACAGAACTTCCCGCTTGTTGCCGCAAACACCGCGCTGGTCGACAGCCCGGCCAGCGCCATGAGTCAAGCGCAGTCCACCCCTCGCACCACCGCACCCGGTTCCGGTGCGGGCCGCTGGCTTGCTGCGCATGCGCAAGCGGACTGTGGCAACCCTTCGGCGCAGGACCGTGCCTTCATCGCCCTGCAGAACGCCTATCGACCGCACAGGGGTCTGTTGCGCCAGCACAGCACGGCCGTGGATGGGGTCTGCCGGCCCGACGCGCCTGACAACGACATCGAGGATCTCGTTGCCGTCGGCGTGCTGTTCGGCTTCCCGTGGCACGACGCCGTCTGGATACCGATGTTCCAGATAGACATGCCGGGGCTGAAGGTGGCGACCGGGCCGCAGCGTGTGCTGGCCGAGTTGGGCTGCGGCTTCGACGGCTGGGCGCTTGCCAGCTGGTTCGTGCAGCCGAATTCCTGGCTGGCAAGCCACAGCCCCATCGAATGCCTGGCTTCGCGCCTGCCGGATGTGCTGGAGGCGGCCCGCGCTGATCGTTTTCTGACGACAGGATGACCGTGCGGCGCGCTGAGGCGCGCACAGGTGAAGGCCACGAGCCCGCGATGAACAAACGCACCCGTCAACTTCACTGCTGGCCTTCGCCAAGTCCTGGCACACCATGGTGTCGCGCATCCGCGAGAAGTCCGCGTTGAAGTCGTCAGAGCCCGCTCCCGCAGCGGACTCCTTCTTGCCCGGGCCCCGCGAGACGGGGGCTTCTGCGCAGCGCCCACTCATTCCGAGCACCAACGGCAAAGCGCCGGTCCCGGCGCTACAGTGCGGTTCACCTGATGCGTCGCCGAATTCCCAACCCCTGCACCCGAGAGCTTCATCCGTGATCGAAAGAATCTTCACTCGCGCGCCCGGCGACGGATCGACGCACGAGCACCAGTCTGTCCGCGTCGTCACGGGCGCCGGCGTCGAGGGTGATCGGTACTTTGATCGCCATGAGGAGCCAGGCCAGAACGTCACGCTCGTCGAAGCCGAGGAAATCGAGCGCTTCATCTCAGCGCATGGTCGGCCCCATGATCTGTCCATCACGGGGAGGAATCTGGTCACCCGCGCCGTGCGGCTGAACGATCTCGTCGGCAGGGAGTTCAGAGTGGGCGCTGTGCTGCTTCGCGGCGTGGAGCTCTGTGAGCCCTGTCTGGGTCTGGGCGAGGCCTTGGCGGCGGGGAATCTGACGCCCGCAACGGTGGTCAAGGCTTTCGTGCACCGGGCTGGCCTCCGGGCAGATGTCCTGTCCACGGGTTCCATCGCTGTGGGCGATGTCGTCACGGGTGAACGCAGGGCGCCTGAAGGCCACACCATGACCGCGCTCCGCCGCATGGCAGCTGAAGAGTTCGAGGCATGGCTGTCCCGCGCCATTCCCACCTATGCAGCCGAGAAGGTTGCTTCTGGTCACTGGAGCGCAGAGGGTTCGGAAGAACTGTCCCGCAAGGAGCATGGGGAATTATTGCCCCAGGGTCTTGCTTCGGAGGGCAATCACTTCTTCACCGTCCTTGATCAGGGAGCCAACCCCGTCGGCACGCTGTGGTTCGCGGTGAAGACCAAGTTTGGTCTTCCCATCGCTTACGTGTTCAACGTCGAGGTCGAACCTGAACACCGCCGCAAAGGCCATGCGCGCCGCGCCTTCGAGGCGCTGGAAGGCGAAGTCGCGGCCTTGGGTTTGCACGGCGTGGCACTGCATGTCTTCGGGCACAACACCGCAGCGCGGGGACTCTATGCAGGGCTTGGCTACGAGCCAACCAACATCAATCTCTTCAAGCGCGTGCACACGGGCGTCTAGCCCCTCGGCCCGGCTTGGATCCGACCTCAGGCGTCGCTGAACA
>JANOAM010000542.1:0-2950 GCA_031411215.1 Betaproteobacteria bacterium | reverse complement strand
CTCTTCAAGACCCAGGTCGAAGGCAACGCCGCCCGCTGGACGCTGACCCTGGTGCCGCGCGACGCGCGCCTGGCCACGCAGGTGCGTGAACTGAAGATCACCGGCCTGCTGGGCGACATGCGCAGCGTGGAACTGTGGCTGGCCGGTGGTGACCGCAGCGTGATGGCCATCGAGCCCTTGCAACCACTGTCGCCCGCCAAGGCGCCCGTCAAGGTGCCGAATTGACCCGGCGCACCGCGGTCGCGCTGCTGGTGTGGGCAGCCGTGATGGCCGCCTGCGTGTTGCAGATCCTGCACACGCGCTTCACCGCCGACCTCAGCGCCTTCCTGCCCGCCAACCCCAACGCGCAGCAACGGGTGCTGATCGAGCAGCTGGAAAGTGGCCTGCCCGCGCGCACGCTGCTGATCGCCATCGACGGTGGCACAGCCGCCGCACGCGCCGACGCCTCGCGCGCGCTGGCTGGCGCCCTGCGCAAGAGTGGCCTCTTCGACCAGGTGCAGAACGGCCAAACCGAAGGCTTCGAGAAGGTCGGCAGCTTCCTCTTTGACCACCGCTACCAGCTGAGCCCCGCGGTGGACGCGCAGCGATTCACCACCGCCGGCCTGCGCGACGGCATGGCCGACACGCTGTCCCTGCTGGGCACACCAGCCGGCGGCGCGCTGAAGGCCATCATCAACCGCGACCCCACGGGCGAGACCGCACGCATCGCCGAGACCCTGATCCCCAGCAGCGCGCCGCGCAGCGAAGAGGGTGTCTGGTCCAGCCGCAGCGGCCACCGCGCGCTGCTGCTGGCCATCAGCAAGGCACCGGGCGCGGACCTGGACGCGCAGATGAAGGCCATCGCGGCGGTGCGCGATGGCTTTGCCACGCTGAAAGCCACCGGGCTGACGTTGCAAGTCAGTGGCGCGCCGGTCTTTGGCGTGGAAAGCCGCGCCCAGATCGAACACGAAGTGGAGTGGCTGGCCAAGGCCGGCACGCTGCTGATGACGGCGCTGCTGCTGGTGGCCTTTGCATCGCTGCCCGCGCTGGCCGTGTCCTTCCTGCCCGTGGCCACGGGCGTGCTGGTGGGCATCAGCGTGGTGAGCCTGGTCTTTGGCAATGTGCACGGCATGACGCTGGGCTTTGGCACCACGCTGATCGGTGAGGCCGTGGACTACGCCATCTACTACCTGATCCAGGCGCGTGCCGGCGGTGCGCAGCTGTGGCTGCGCACGGGCTGGCCCACGGTGCGCCTGGGCCTGCTGACCAGCGTCTGCGGCTTTGCCGCCCTGGTGTTCTCGGGCTTCCCGGGGCTGCAGCAGTTGGGTGTGTTTTCGCTCGCCGGGCTGCTGGGTGCGGCGGCGTTTTCGCGCTTCCTCATGCCGGGCCTGATGCCCAATGGCGCCCGCGGCCAGGGTCTGCGCCACCTGCTGGCCCGCGCCGCCGCGGTGGCGGTGGCCTGGTTGCCGCGGATGCGTGTGCCGGTGCTGGTGCTGGCCGTGGCCGCCATGGCGCTGCTGTTGCAACGGGACCACCTGTGGAGCGCGGAGCTGAGTTCGCTCAGCCCGTTGCGCAAGGAAGCCCTGGACCTGGACGCCAGCCTGCGTGCCGACCTGAGCGCTGGCGACGCGCGAACGCTGGCCGTCGTCAGCGGCACCGACCTGGAGGCCACGCTGCGCAAGGCCGAAGCCGCCGGCCTGAAGCTGGACGGCCTGGTCAACCAGGGCCTGATCGGTGGTTACGACAGCGTGGCGCGCTGGCTGCCCAGCCAGCAGTTGCAGACGGCACGCCAGGCCGCGCTGCCTGCCGCAGACGTGCTGCGCGCAGCTTTGCAGGAAGCTACGGAAGGCGGCCCGCTGCCCGTCGCGCGCCTGGAACCCTTCCTGGCCGACGTGGCCGCCGCACGCCAGCTGGCGCCGGTGACGCTGGATTCGCTGCGCGCCGCCGGCCTGTCGCCGCTGCTGGACGCCCTGCTGCTGCAACGCAAGGACGGTTCCTGGGTCGCACTGCTGCCCCTGCAGCCCGCGCCCGGCAAAGGCGACGCATTGGACAGCGCGGCCGTGCAACAGGCCCTGGCCAGCGTCGAAGGCGCCCAGGTGCTGGAGATCGGCGCCGAGCTGAAACGCCTGTACGCGCGCTACCTGGGCGAAGCGCAGACGCAGTCCGCGCTGGGCGCCTTGGGCGTGGTGCTGATCATCGCGCTGGCGCTGCGGTCCTGGCGTCGTGTGCTGGCCGTGTGCGAGCCGCTGGTGCTGTCGGTGCTGCTGACCATGGGCATCCTGGCGCTGATGAACGTACAACTGGGCATCCTGCACCTGGTGGGCCTGCTGCTGGTGGTGGCCGTGGGGTCGAACTACGCGCTGTTCTTCGACCTGCTGCGCGAAGGCGACGAGAACAACGACGACACGCTGGCGTCGCTGCTGCTGGCCAACATCACCACCGTGGCCTCGTTCGGCCTGCTGGCCTGCTCCACCATTCCGGTGCTGTCGGCGATCGGGCGGGTGGTGGCGCCCGGTGCCTTGCTGGCGCTGTTGCTGGCGGCCGCCTTTGCGCCGCGCAGGGTCGTGCCGGCGGTGGCGGAAAATCCCCCCCCGTGAGCACCGCCCTCCCCTTGCCCCCGTCGGCGCCCTGGCCCTGGCCACCGCTGGTCAAGGCCAGCGTCGCGCTGCATGCCGGCGCCGCTGCGCTGGCCCTGGCTCCGGGCGGCTGGCCGTGGGCGCTGAGCGCGCTGGTGGCCGACCATGCGCTGCTGACCGCTGCCGGCCTGTGGCCGCGCAGCGACTGGCTGGGGCCCAACGTCAGACATCTGCCGGCAGCGGCTGCTGCGCGCGGCGAGGTGGCCATCACCATCGACGACGGGCCCGACCCCGAGCTGACGCCGGCCGTGCTGGACCTGCTGGA
Source organism: Betaproteobacteria bacterium (assembly GCA_031411215.1). Classification (GTDB taxonomy): domain Bacteria; phylum Pseudomonadota; class Gammaproteobacteria; order Burkholderiales; family Burkholderiaceae_C; genus Rubrivivax. Next base: position 70 of record JANOAM010000542.1, on the reverse strand, counting down.
CGCCGCGGGTGCGCATGCCACGTTCTTCTGCATCGCCGAACGCGCGGCGGCACTGCCGGCGCTGGTGCGC
>JANOAM010000541.1:0-1945 GCA_031411215.1 Betaproteobacteria bacterium | reverse complement strand
GCCTGCCAGCCCCAGTTGAGCAACTTCTGGCTTTCGCCGGCGCGCGCTTCGCGGCTGGCCGTGCCCATCACCACGCTCAGCAGGCGGCGCTTGCCGCCGGGCACGTCACGCACGGCGCTGGCCACCAGGCAGTAGCCGGCGCTGTCGGTGTAGCCGGTCTTCATGCCGTCCACCGTGGGGTCGCGCCCCAGCAGCATGTTGCGGTTGTCCTGCTTGATGCTGTTGAAGGTGTACTGGCGTATCGAGTAGATCGGATAAAAGCCCGGGTGGTCGTTGATGATGTGCGCGGCGACGATGGCCACGTCGCGTGCGCTGCTGTAGTGGCCGGCTTCGGTGAGGCCTGCCACGTTTTTGAACTGTGTGTTCTTCAAACCCCAGGCCTGGGCCTGGCGGTTCATGCTGGCGACGAAGTTTTCCACCGTGCCCGACACACCTTCGGCCAGCGCGATGGCCGCGTCGTTGCCGCTTTGCACGATCAGGCCGCGCAACAGTTCGTCCACCGTGGGCGTCATCGTCGTGTCGATGAACATCAGCGAACCACCGCCCTTGCGTTCGGCCCAGGCGCGCAGGGACACGGGCAACTTCTGGTCCAGCGCCAGCTTCTTGTCACGCACGGCATTGAAGGCCAGGTAGGCCGTCATCAGCTTGGTCAGGGACGCCGGGTCGGCCTGCGCGTCGGCTTCACGCTCAGCCAGCACCTGGTTGCTGGACAGGTCGATCAGCAGGTACTGGCGCGCCGCGATCTCGGGCGCTTGCGGGGTCTGGGCAAAGGTGGTCGCGCTGAAGGCGGCCAGGATCAGGGCAAACAGGAACTTCATTGGGGGGAGCGAAGGGGGAGGAGTTCAGGCGGCCGGACGTGATGCCCAGGCCGACAGCACGATCTGCTTGAGCACGGGCAATTGCCCGTGGAAGAAGTGCCCGGCGCCGGGCAGCACGGTGATGGGCAAGGCTTGCGGGCGGGCCCAGTCAAAGCCGGCAGACAGAGGCACCACGTCGTCCAGCTCACCGTGGATCAAGAGCGTGTCGGTCGGCACGGGCGCGGCCTGGAAGTTGACGACGGCGGGCGCAACGAGTACCAGCCGTTCGGCCTTGTCGGTCAGGCGTGTGGCAGCTTGCGACGCGACATAACCGCCAAAGGAGAAGCCGGCGATGACCAGTGCTTCTCCCGCCTCGCGCTGGGCGTTGATCACGGTCACCGCGTCGTCGATCTCACCACGCCCTTCGTCCCAGGCGCCAGCGGACTGGCCGATGCCGCGGAAGTTGAAGCGCAGCGTGCGGTAGCCCAGTTGCACGAAAGCGCGTGCCAGGGTCTGCACCACCTTGTTGTCCATGGTGCCGCCGAACTGCGGGTGCGGGTGGCAGATGACGGCCAGGCCACGCGGGCTGTCGTGTGGGCCGCTCTGCGCCGGCAGGTCCAGCGCGCATTCCAGCGGGCCGGCCGGCCCCGCCACGGACAGGCGTTGGGTGCCGGCGTTCATCGGCCGACGTTGGGTGCCAGCAGCAGGCGCTGCACCACCTGGCCGTTCTTGAGGTGGCTGTCGACGATTTCGTCGATGTCGTGCAGGTCCACAAAGGTGTACCAGGTCTCCTGCGGGTAGACCACGGCCACCGGGCCACCGGCGCAGCGGTCCAGGCAGCCGGCCTTGTTGACGCGCACACCACCCGGACCCGCCAGGCCTTCGGACTTCACCCGCTTCTTGCAGTGGTCGAACGCGACTTGGGCGCCCTGGTGGGCGCAGCTGGCTTCGCCGTTCTCGCGGTCGTTCAGACAGAAGAACAGGTGGTGCTTGTAGTAAGGCATATCCGGGATTGTACGGAGGGGGTCATGCGGAAGGCGTCAGCGCGGACCGCCCAGGCGTGTCAGCAGCCAGGCCATGGCCGCATAGGGCCACAACCAACCTATCCACTGCGCCAGACCGTGGAAGCGCACGAAGCGGCCCTGCTC
>JANOAM010000540.1:0-7119 GCA_031411215.1 Betaproteobacteria bacterium | reverse complement strand
GCGGCTGCCGTGCGCGGCCTGTTGGCGGGTGTGGACGCCGTCGTGCACCTGGGCGGTGTGGCAGTGGAAGGGCCGTGGGAGCCCATCCTGCAGGCCAACATCCACGGTCTGCACAACCTGTACGAAGCGGCGCGCCGCCAGGGCGTGAAGCGTGTCGTCTTTGCCAGCAGCAACCACGTCACCGGCTGCTACGAACAAGCCCAGACCATCAGCCCCACGGACCCGCCGCGGCCCGACGGCAACTACGGCATCAGCAAGTTGTTTGGCGAAGGCATCGCCAGCCTGTACTGGGACCGTTTCGGCATCGAGACCGTGTGCCTGCGCATAGGCACGGCCACCCCCACGCCGCCGGACCGCCGGGCGCTCGCCACCTGGCTGAGCCTGCCCGACCTGTTGCGCCTGGTGACGGCCGCGCTGACAAAACCCGGTGTCGGCTTCCTGGTGGCCTATGGCATTTCGGCCAACACACGCCGCTTCTACGACTCGGCCGACGCCTGGCAGCGCCTGGGCTACCAGCCGCAGGACAACGCGGAGACGTATGCGGCCCAGGTGGAACACCTGCTGCAGCCCGAAGGCCCGCAGCGCATCTACCAAGGCGGCAGCTTCATGGGCATAGGCCCGTTCGACGACTGAACCCGTGTTCGTCGTCGCCTTCACTTTCACCCACAACCACACCCAGGAGACACTTCCATGAACACCTTGCGCACCCTGCTGGCCGCGGCCGCGATGCTGGCCGCCCAGGCCCAGGCCGCCGAATTCCGCAGTTCCGACGTGCACAACAGCGACGACTACCCCACCGTGGCGGCCGTCAAGCACATGAGCCAGCTGCTGGAAAAGGCCAGCGGCGGCAAACACAAGATCAAGGTCTTCAACAAGGGTGCGCTGGGCAGCGAGAAGGAGACCATCGACCAGGTGAAGATCGGTGCGCTGGAACTGACGCGCGTCAACATCAGCCCCATGAACGCCATCTGCGCCAAGACGCAGGTGCCGACCATGCCCTTCCTGTTCCGCAGTGTCGAACACATGCGCCACAGCCTGGACGGCCCGGTGGGCGAGGAGATCCTGCGCAGCTGCGAAGAGCAGGGTTTCATCGGCCTGGCCTTCTATGACAGCGGCGCGCGCAGCATCTACGGCCGCAAGGCAGTGAAGAGCGTGGCCGACGCCAAGGGCATGAAGATCCGCGTCCAGCAGAGCGACCTGTGGGTGGCGCTGATCGGTGCCATGGGCGCCAACCCCACGCCCATGCCCATTGGCGAGGTCTACACGGGCCTGAAGACCGGCCTGATCGACGCGGCCGAAAACAACATCCCCAGCTACGACGGCTTCAAGCACTTCGAGGCGGTGAAGTTCTATTCGCGCACCGAACACAGCATGGCGCCGGAGATGCTGCTGATGAGCAAGCTGGTGTGGGACAAGCTGCCCAAGGCCGAGCAGGACATGATCCGCGCCGCTGCCAAGGCCAGCGTGGCCTTCCAGCGCCAGAAGTGGGACGAGCAGGAAGCCAAGAGCCTGGCCACGGTGAAGGCGGGCGGCGCCGAGATCGTGGAAGTCGACAAGGCCAGCTTCCAGGCCGTGATGGCGCCGGTCTATGCCAAGTTCATGACCACGCCGGACCTGCAGCGTTTGGTCAAGGCGGTCCAGGACACGAAGTGATCTGGTTCACCAGAACCTGCGCGGCGCTTTCAAAGGCCGCGCTGGTATTGGCCGTGTGCGGCCTGATCGCGTTGATCCTGTGCGTGCAGTTCCAGGTGGTGGGCCGCTACATCTTCAACGACACCCCCACCTGGGCCGAGGCGCTGGCCATGCTGCTGGTGCTCTTCGTCACCGCCTTCGGCGTGGCGGTGGGTGTGCGGGACGCGGGGCACATCGGGCTGGAATCGATGATTGCGCTGCTGCCCGACGCCATCCGCCACAAGCTGGAGATCCTGATCCATGCGCTGGTGGCGTTGTTCGGTGGGCTGATGGTCAAGAGCGGCTGGCTGTGGGCGACGCTGAAGTGGGACGAGAAGAAGCCCATGCTGGGCGTGCCCGAAGGCATCGACTATGTGCCGCTGGTGATTGCCGGCGCGCTGATCGTGCTGTTTTCTGTGGAACACATCGTGGCGCTGCTGCGCGGTGACGTGGTGGAGCCGGCGTGGAACTGACGCTGAACCGCTTCAAGTCAGTTCGCGCCCCCTCGGGGGGCCGCGAGCGAAGCGAGCTTGGGGGCCTATGGAACTGACGGTCTTGTGTGTGAGCTTCACGGCTCTTCTGGTGTTGGGCGTGCCGGTGGCTTTTGCGATTGGTTTGAGCAGCGTGGCCACGATCCTGGCCGCTGGCCTTCCTGTCGCCATCGTGTTCCAGAAGATGGTCGGTGGCATGCAGGTGTTCAGCTTCCTGGCCATCCCCTTCTTCGTCTTCGCCGGTGAGCTGATGCTGTACGGCGGCATCGCCGAACGCATCGTCAAGTTCGCCAACAGCCTGGTGGGCCATGTGCGCGGCGGCCTGGGCATGAGCAACGTCATCGGCTGCACGCTGTTCGGCGGCATTGCCGGCAGCCCGCTGGCCGACGTGTCGGCCATGGGCAGCGTGATGATCCCGCTGATGAAGAAGGAGGGTTACCACGCCGACTACGCGGTGAACGTGACCACGCACGCCGCGCTGGTGGGCGCGCTGATGCCGACGTCGCACAACCTCATCATCTTCACGCTGGCCACCACCGGCATTGCCAGCGTCAGCGTCTTCAGCCTGATCCTGGCCGGCATCATCCCGGCGCTGATCCTCACGCTGTGCAACCTGGTCGCCGCTTACTGGGTGGCGGTGAAGCGCGGTTACCCGACACACGGGACGTTTCCCGGTTGGGGCGTGGTGCTTGCCAGCTTCCTGGCGGCGCTGCCGGGCTTGCTGATCGTGGTGATCATCCTGGTCGGCATCCTGTCGGGTGTGTTCACCGCCACCGAGTCGGCGGCCACGGCGGTGTTCTGGGCCTTGCTGATCACGGTGCTGGTGTACCGGTCCCTCACATGGGCCAACTTCCTGAAGGCCTGCGCCAAGGCCTGCAAGACCACGGGTGTGGTGCTGCTGCTGATCGGCATCAGCTCGGCCTTCGGCTACTTCATGGCGCTGTACGAAGTGCCGCAGTTGGCCGGCGACCTGATGAAGAGCGTGTCGACGCAGCCCTGGGTCATCTTCCTGATGATCAACGTGCTGCTCTTCGTGCTGGGCACCTTCCTGGACATGGCGGCCACCATCCTGATCTGCACGCCGATCTTCCTGCCCATCGCGACGCAGTTCGGCATGGACCCGGTGCAGTTCGGCATCATGATGCTGATCAACTGTGCGCTGGGCCTGAACACACCGCCGGTGGGCACGGTGCAGTTTGTGGGCTGCGCCATCGGCGGCATCAGCGTGGGCGAGGTGATGAAGTCCATCCTGCCCTTCTATGGCGCGCTGACGGCGACCATGATGCTGGTGACCTACGTGCCGGCGTTTTCGCTGTGGCTGCCGGGCCTGTTCAAATAGCCGCCATGACGTTCACGCCCAGCACCCGCCTGCCCGACCCCGCCTTCCGCATCCTGGACGACCGCGGCCTGCCGCTGCGTCTGCTGTCCGGCACCGTGGAGCAGCTGGCCACCGGCTGCTACTGGGCCGAGGGGCCGCAGTGGTTTGGTGACGGGCGCTACCTGCTGTTCAGTGACATCCCCAACAACCGCATCATTCGTTGGGACGAGACCACCGGCGCCACCAGCGACTTCCGCAACCCGTCCAACCACGCGAACGGCCTGGCGCGCGACCGCCAAGGTCGTTTGCTGGCCTGCGAACACGGCACGCGCCGCGTGACGCGCACCGAATACGACGGCCGCATCACGGTGCTGGCGGACCAGTACAAGGGCAAGCGGCTGAACTCGCCCAACGACATCGTCTGCGCCAGCGACGGCAGCATCTGGTTCACCGATCCGCCCTTTGGCATCCTGGGCTGGTGGGAAGGTGAACCGGCTACACCGGAACTGCCGCATGGCGTCTACCGCATTGATCCGGTGAGCGGTGAGTTGCAGTGTGTGCTGGACGATTTGCAAGGCAGCAACGGGTTGGCCTTCAGCCCGGACGAGAAGATCCTGTACGTCGTCGAGAGCCGCGCGGCGCCGCACCGCAAGATCTGGCAGTACGACGTGGTGGGGTCCTTGCTGACCAACAAGCGGCTTTATGTCGATGCCGGCGGCCCGGGTGCCTATGACGGCATGGCCGTGGACGTGCAGGGCAACGTGTGGTGCGGCTTTGGCAGCAGCGGCGCTGCTGGAGCCGACTTGGACGACCTGGACGGGGTGCGGGTGTATGACCGCGACGGGCGGCCCCTGGCGCATATCGCCTTGCCGGAGCGGTGTGCCAATGTGTGCTTTGGCGGGGCCAAGAGGAATAGGCTTTTTATGGCAGCCAGCCATTCACTGTATGCGGTCTACGTCAATGTGCGTGGGGCAGTCTGAGATTGCGGCCGGGGTTTCGGCCCCGGGGCCGACTCACTTTCTTTGCTGGTGCAAAGAAAGTAAGCAAAGAAAGCACCTTGGGGAACATGCGGTGGTAGCCGTAGCCACCGGTCGCTGACGCTCCAGCCGGTGAAGCTCGGTGTTCTCGCAAAGGGTTGCTCGACAGGGCGCTCAACGCCCAGAGCAGCGGACCGAAGAACGCCGCGCTCGGCAAGATCGAAAAGTCGAAGGACGGGATCCGTAGCCCCGCGAGAGTGACAAGGCGGATGAGCCGCCGCACAGCGAGCCCAGCGCCCTGTCGAGCAAGGCTTTGCGAGACCTAGAGTGGCACCCATCGGAGCGCAGCGACCGATGGCTACGGCTACCACCGCAAGCTCCCAAGGTGCTTTCTTTGGTTCCTTTCTTTGCACCAGCAAAGAAAGGGACTCGGCCCCGGGGCCGAACCCCCGGCTGCAATCTCAACCGTCTAGCGTTCCGCGATGTAGTGCTGCATGGTCGGTACTTCATCACTGCGCAAGTGCTGAAGCAGACGTGCTTCCAACTCCCCGTCCGCCAGCGTGGCCCGTGACCGCTGGTGCAAATAGTCTGCCCAGCTGGTGACGATGAAACGCTCCACATACCGCGCCGGGTCGGACAGGTCCCGGTAGACCCGCCAGAAGGTCGCGCCGTCCCGCCGCCGCGGGCCCCGCAGCAGGCTCACGTCTTCCAGGAATGCGGCGACATGGTCCGGTTGCACGCGGTAGCCGATCTCCACCGCCACCGGCCCGGCTTCAGGGTCGGGTTCATGCGCGACGAACAGGTCCTGCGACAAGGGCACCTGCGTGACTTCCGTCAGGCCACTCATGCGCAGCGGAAAGGGCTTCGCCAGGAACAGGCCCGCAGCCATGGCGGCGGCACCCACCAGCAACGCGGGCGTCAGGCCCAGGATGTCCGACAGCGCGCCCCAGAAGGCCGAGCCGATGGCAAAACTGCCTAACGCACAAAGCGTGTGCATGGACGTGGCCCGCGCCCGCACCCAGGGCGGCACGCTGGTCTGGGTGGCGGTGTTGTAGGTGGACATGACGGCCATCCAGCTGCCACCGGCCATCACCAGCGCGGCGTAGGTCAACACGCGCGTGTGGGACAAGGCCGCCACGATCATGGCCACGCCGAAGACCACGCCGCCCGCGGCCACGAGCTTCTCCAGGCCGAAGCGCTGGCGCAGGCGCCCGATGACCAGGCCCGTGATGACGGCGCCCGTGCCCAGGCAGCCCATCAGGAAGCCGAACCCGGTGGCACCCAGCCCCAGTTGGCGCTGTCCGATGACCGGCAGCAGCGCCCACAAGGCCGAGCCCGCTGCGCTGTAGGCCACCGTGCGCACCAGCTGCGCCAGCACGGTTTCTGAATGGCGTGCAAAGCGCAGCGCGCTGAGCATGCCGCCCCACAAGCGTTCTGCCGGCAGGCGTGAAGGCGGGTGCGGACGGGGCGGGTGGCGGCGGATGCTTTCGAAGAGGACTGCGACGCCGACCACCGTCAGCACAAAGACCCAGCCCGCGCCGGCCTGTGCAAAGACCCAGCCGGCCATCGCCGGGCCCAGGGCGCGGGCGCTGTTGTAGGAGATGCCGATGGCGGTGATGGCCTGCGGCAGTTCCTCGCGTGGCACCACGTCCACGATGCCGCTGTTCCAGCTGGGCGACAGCATGGCTGTGCAGCAGCCGGCCAGGAAGGTCAGCAGCAGCAGCGTGGTGGCACCCGCCACGCCCAGCAGGAAGAGCACGGCCATCAAAGCGACAAGGGCCGCCTGCACGATCAGCGAACCCAGCAGCAGGCGGCGGCGGTCGGTGGTGTCGGCCATCACGCCCGCGGGCAGGGCCAGCAGGAACATGGGCAGGAAGACGGCGGTCTGCACCAGCGCGGCCAGGAATGACGAACCCGTCAGCTCGACCATCAGCCAGGCCGCTGCCATGGCCTGCATGGCGTTGCCTATGAAGTAGACCGTGCCACCGGCCAGCAGCGCGCGGAAGGCCCCGTGGCGCAGCGTGGCGCGTATGGACGGGGTGGCAGCGACAGCGGACATGCCTGTTGATCATCCCACGCAGCGCATGGCCCCGGGGCCGGGGCCGGCTGCGCCTACGCGGCCATGCCCGACAGGCGCTTGTGCAATTGCGAACGCAGCAGCAGCACGCTCACCAGCGCCTGCAGCATCACCGTGGCCACTGACACGAACCAGACCTGGCGCAACTCGAAGCCCGGCTGTGCGGACAGCCACAGCGCCGGCACGATGAAGGTGATCAGGCGCGTCGCGCTGCTGATCATCGACGGCAGCGTGTTGCCCATGGCCTGGAACATGCCGGAGCACGCAAACACCACACCCATGGCCACGAAGTTGGTGGAGATGATGGTCAGGAAGGCGACGCCCACGGCGGCCACTGCGGCATCTTTGGTGAAGGCGCCCACCATCTCGTCAGGCACGGCGTGGCACAGCAAGGTCAGCAGCAGCATCAGGCCGCACTCCAGCACCACGGCCTGACGGAAGGTGTCGCGCACACGGTCCGGCAAACGCGCGCCGAAGTTCTGGCCCGCGACCGCGGGCACCGCGAATGAGATGGCCATGCCAGGCAGGAAGACCGACTGCATCACCCGCATGCCGATGCCGAAGCCGGCCTGCGCCGCCGGTCCG
>JANOAM010000539.1:0-2194 GCA_031411215.1 Betaproteobacteria bacterium | reverse complement strand
GTCTGGGACAGTGGCGTGGGCATTCCGCCGGGTGACCAGGAACGTGTCTTCGAAGAGTTCTTCCAGCGCCGTGAGCCGCAGCCCGGCGGCGAGCGCCGCGCGGGCCTGGGGGGCTTGGGACTTGGTCTGGCCATCGTGCAGCGCCTGTCCCGCTTGTTGCAGTTGCGTGTGCGACTGGGCTCGCGGCCTGGCCATGGCAGCGCCTTTTTTGTGGAAGGCCTGACGCCCGCTGGTGCCGTGCCGCGTGCGGCGGCCTCGTCGCGCCTGGAAAGCCGCCGCCTGGCTGGCCTGGCCGTGGCCGTGCTGGAAGACGACGCCGATGTGCGCGACGCCATGCGCCGCTTGTTGCAGTTGTGGGAGTGCCGCGTGGTGGACGCCTGCGATGCCGACGAACTGCTGGCCCGCCTGCCCACACCGCCGCAGGTGCTGCTGGCCGACCTGCGCCTGGCTGCCGGGCGCACCGGTCCGGCAGAAGTGCAGCGTTTGTTCGCAGCCTGGGGCCACGAAGTCCCGGTGCTGTGGATCAGTGGCGAGACCGCGCCCGCAGGCCTGCGCACCACACTGCCCGCTGGCGCCACGGTCTTGACCAAACCCGTTTCGCCGGCCCGCGTGCGGGCCTGGCTGGAACGGCGCCTGCCCGAATCGAATGCCGGAGAAACGACATGAAAGTGCGGACATGAAAGCGTCGACATGAAAGTCCTGATCGCCGACGACCACCCGCTGGTGCGCGACGCGCTGGCCCGCACGCTGCGTTGCGTGCAGCCCGACGCCGAGGTGCTGGAAGCCGCTGACTTCGCGACGGCCCTGCGTGTGCTGCAGACCGAAGCACCGAAGCTGGCGCTGGTGGACCTGCACATGCCGGGCATGGACCGTGTGGATGGCGTGCGCCGCCTGCGTCTGCTGTGCCCCGGCGTGCCGCTGGTGGTGGCCTCGGGTGAAGACGACCCCGCCATCATCCGCGCGGCCCTGGCCGCCGGTGCCGTGGGTTTCCTGCCCAAGGCCGAGTCGCCCGACGTGCTGCAGCAGGCCCTGCGCCTGGTGCTGGGCGGTGGCACCTACACACCGCCACAAGCCCTGGCCGACCTGCAGCCCGGCGCCGCGCCGCGGCCCGATGCCAGCGGCCTGACACCGCGCCAGACTGACGTGCTGCGCTGCCTCATGCGTGGCCAGCCCAACAAGCTGATCGCGCGTGAACTGGGTCTGACCGAAGGCACGGTGAAGATCCACATCGCCGCCATCCTGCGTGTGCTGCAGGCACGCAACCGCACCGAAGCCGTGGTCGTGGCGCGCAACCTCGGGCTGCAGGCCTGAAAAGACCTAACGCCTCAGTTCAGCGCCAACGTTCCAGGTCCCGCAGCCGGCTGACACGCCGGTCCACATAAGCCGGCTTGCGCTGTGGGCGGTGCCTGGACGTGGGGCCGGCCGGCAGCCAACGCTGCATCCACACCGTGCCCATGCCCACACGCCGCGCGGCCTTCTGGTGCGCCAGCGTGTCTTCCACCAGCACGCAGCGTGAGGGCGGCACGCCCAGCTTCACGGCAATCCAACGCAGCATGCGCGCGTCGGGCTTGGGGCGCAGGTCCCCGAACATGTGCATCTGCTCGATGGGGATCAGACCGTCAAACAGATGCTCTATGCCCAGTCGGCCCAGCACCCGCCGTGCATAGGCTTCCGGCGCATTGGTCAGGATGTACTTGCGGCCCGGCAGCCGCTTCAGCGCCGCGATGTCGGCGGCATGGCCGCACACCCGTTCCTCCAGGCCTGGCAGCAGGTGTGTCTCGTGCAGGAAGTGCGCGGCGCGCACGCCGTGGTGTTTCACCAGGCCCAGCAGCGTGGCGCCGTACTTGAGCCAGTAGCGGCGGCGCAGCGCGCCCGCGTCTTCGGTGCTCAGCTGCAGGTTGTCTTCGATGTAGCGGCCCATGGACACGTGCAGGTGGCCCATGGACGCGGTGGTGGCGTCGTGCAGCGTGTCGTCCAGATCAAAGAGCCAGACGCGGGGTTTGCGCGTGCTCATGCGGCGGTGCTCCGTTGTGCCTCGCGCCGGCCCAGGCCCGCGATGGCCAGCAGCATCAGCGCTGCGCCGATCCATTGCCCCGCCTGCAACCGTTCGCCCAGCAACAGCGCGGCCAGGGCCACCGCGGTGAGTGGCTCCACCAGCGAGGCCACCGTCAGCGTCGTGGGTGTGACATGCGCG
>JANOAM010000538.1:0-1614 GCA_031411215.1 Betaproteobacteria bacterium | reverse complement strand
AGCCGCCGGTAGCGGTGGTGCTGGTCGGCCAGCTGGTCGCAGAAGTTCAGCAGCCAGCGTGAACCGCAGCCGCTGATCAGCGCGCGGTGGAAGGCGCGGTGCAGCGGCTCCCATTCCGGGTTGTCCTGGAAGGTCTTGTCCGACAGCGACCGCGGTGTCTTGGCCAGGCGGTGGTGGGCCAGCACCAGCGCTTCTTCCCAGGCGGTCGTGTGCGCCGCGATGGACTCGCGCAGCGCCACCTCTTCCAGCCAGCAGCGGGTCTTGGTGATCTCGGCCAGGTCCTGTTCGCTGATGGCCGCCACCACAAAACCGCGCTGCTCGCGCCGTTCCACCAGGCCGTCCGACACCAGCCGGTTCAGCGCCTCGCGCAGCGGTGTGGCGCTGGTTTCGTAGCGCTCGGCCAGGGCCTCGATGGCCAGCTTGCTGCCGGGTTCCATCTCACCGGCCAGCAGGTCGTTGCGCAGCTGGTCGTGCAGGTTGGTGGCCCGCGTGGCGGTGCCGTGGACGGTGGCAAGGACAGGGGTTCGGGCCATGGTGGTTTGAAATGTACACAAGCGCTCGTTGCTGTCAATTTATGTTGTTACGGTTGCAAAATCAGCTTTTGTATATAAAACTAGAGTCCCTTTCTTGGAGACCGCCCCATGAGCAGCCTCAGCCTGGCCCAGGCCCGCACCTTGATCGACGCTGCACTGGCCGCCGCCCGCCAGCACGGCTTCCAGCCCATGGGCGTGGTGGTGGTGGACGCCGCGGCGCAGGTCGTGGCCTCGGTGCGTGAAGACGGCGCGACCGCGCTGCGCCTGGACATCGCGCTGGGCAAGGCCGCCGCCGCCGTGGGCATGGGCGTCAACAGCCGCGTGTTGACGGAGCGCGCCAAGGGGCTGCCGGCCTTCTTCGGCGCGGTGTCCGTGGCTTCGTTGCAGAAGTTCATCCCGCAGACGGGTGCGGTGCTGATCACCGACACAGCCGGCACCGTGCTGGGCGCGGCGGGTGCTTCGGGCGGCACGGGCGACGAAGACGAGCAGATCGTCATCGCTGGCATCGCGGCTGCGGGCCTGAAGCACGCGTGAGTCTTTTCCACTTGGCCTGACTGCACCCGCCATGCGCTGCCGCTGCGGCATCGACATCCACGCCCACCTGGTGCCGGCGGAATTCCCCGCGCGCCTGTCGGCCGCGGGTTTGAGCACGGCAGCGGCGCCTGACGTGGCCGGTGTCTGCCACCGCCAGGTGCTGGTGCACGGCAAGCACTACCGCACGGTGTCGGACAAGTGCTGGTCGGCGCCGCGGCGCATTGGCGACTTTGACGACATGGGCCTGAGCCACCAGGTGGTGTCGCCCATGCCCGAACTGCTGTCCTACTGGCTGGACCTGGCCGCCGCGCAGCCGCTGATCCGCTACCTCAACGAGCAGACCGCAGCACTCTGTGCAGAGTCCAATGGCCGCATGCTGGGCTTCGCAGCCGTGCCGCTGCAGGGCGTGGCTGCCGCCATCGCCGAACTGCGCCATGCGGTCGAGAAACTGGGTCTGGTCGGCGTGGAAGTCGGCAGCAACATCAACGGCGTCGCAATCGGCGACGCGCGTTTCGACCCCTTCTTCGCCGCCTGCGTGGACCTGGAC
>JANOAM010000537.1:0-1505 GCA_031411215.1 Betaproteobacteria bacterium | reverse complement strand
CTGATGATGATGTCCTTGCTGCGGTCCTTGATCTTCACGTAGCGGTCAGGCTCCAGCACGGCCAGGTCGCCGGTGTGGAACCAACCACCTTCAAAGGCCTTGTCCGTGGCCGCAGGGTTCTTCAAGTAGCCCTTCATCGTGATGTTGCCGCGGAACATGATCTCGCCCATGGTGTTGCCGTCGGCGGGGACTTCCTGCATGGTCTCCGGGTCCATCACGGTCATGCCGTCCTGCAGCGCATAACGCACACCTTGGCGGCCGTTCAGGCGGGTCTGCTCCGACAAACTCTCTGCGGCCCAGCTGTCGCGCTTGACGGCCACGCTGGCCGGGCCGTAGACCTCCGTCAGGCCGTAGACGTGCGTGATGTCAAAGCCCAACTGCGCCATGCCTTCGATCATGGCCGCCGGTGGCGCGGCCCCTGCCACCATGCCACGCACCTTCTGGCGTCCTTCAGCCATGAGGCCTTCGCGCAGGGCCGGGTCGGCGTTGATGATCAGGTTGTGCACGATGGGCGCCGCGCAGTAGTGGTCCGCGCCATGGTCCCGCATCGCCGCCAGGATGGCCGGCGCTTCGACGCGGCGCAGGCACACGTGCGTGCCGCCCAGCATCGCCACGGTCCAGGGGAAGCACCAGCCGTTGCAGTGGAACATCGGCAGCGTCCACAGGTACTTGGGAAAGTGCGGCATGGTCCAGGTGGCCGCGTTGCACACCGCGTTCAAGTACGCGCCGCGGTGGTGGGTGACGACACCCTTGGGGTCACCCGTGGTGCCGCTGGTATAGCTGATGGCGATGGCGTCCCATTCGTCGGCCGGGCCGTCCAGCTGCGGCAGCGGCTCGTGCGCGGCGAGCAGGGCTTCGTACTCAAACGCGCCCAGGCGATCGCCGGGGCCTGCGTATTCGCTGTCACAGACATCAATGACGATGAGGTCCCGGCCATGCACCTCACGCAGCGCGTGCAGCGCAGGCGCGATGGTGGGCGCGAATTCGCGGTCGGTGATCAGCACCGTCGCTTCGCAGTGCGCCATCTGCCAGGCCAGCAGGCTGGCGTCCAGCCGGGTATTCAGCGTGTTCAGCACGGCGTTCAGGGCCGGCACGGCGTAGTGCGCTTCCACCATCTCCGGGGTGTTGGTGAGCATCACGCTGACGGTGGTGCCGCGTTTGACGCCCAGGGCCCGCAGGGCTGCTGCCAGGCGGGCGCTGCGGTCGCGGCACTGGGCCCAGGTGCAGCGGCGCTGGCCGTGGATGACGGCGGGCAGGTCGGCGAAGACTTCGGCGCTGCGTTCGACGAAGCTGACCGGCGACAGGGCTGCGTAGTTGGCTGGGTTGCGGTCCAGGTGCTGGTCGTAGATGCTCATGGTGGCTGACTCCTTGCGGGGTGCATGGTACGGCTGACATTGCTGCCGGGGTCTCGCCCCCGGGGGCGACTCCCTTTCTTTGCTGGTGCAAAGAAAGGAAGCAAAGAAAGCACCTTGGCATGCAGTGGTTGGCGTAGGGATCGGTCGCTG
>JANOAM010000536.1:0-1745 GCA_031411215.1 Betaproteobacteria bacterium | reverse complement strand
GCCACGCCCCATACCGTTGAGACGCCGGCGTCAAAGCCCAGCTCTCGCGCCATGGTCACGTGCTGGGGCAGGTAGTCGACCCCGGGCTTGCCGTTGGGGTAGGCAAACAGCGCGATCCTGCTGTCGGTCAGGGACGCAAGTTCGTCGCGCCCCAGGGCCATTTCCTGGCGGGCGCTGTCATCGTCCAGGCTCGCAAGGATGGGGTGGTTCACCGTGTGGGCACCCACCTGTTGGCCGCCAGCGTGCCAACGCCGCAATTCCTCCCGGGTGAGCATCAGGTCGCGCGGCACCGGCACATTCGCCGCTTGCACCACCTGTTCCACCGCGTGCAGCCGTTCGACAGGCTGCAGGTACTTGATGTGGCCCAGCAGGCGGTGGACGGCGGCCCGGCGTTGCGCCAGATCGGCAAGCGGCAGCGGCTCGGCCAACACGTCGGGCAAACGAAGCACATCTTTCGTGGTGCGCCGGATGGACTCGATGACACGGTCGTTCCACATGCAGCCGCCGTCCAGGAAGCCCGTAGCCACAAACAGCGTGGCGCAGGCGCCATGTTTGCGCAACAGGGGTTCGGCATGGTGCAGGTTGTCAGCGTAGCCGTCATCAAAGGTGATGGCGGCGGCGCCTTCGGGCAAGCTGCCATCACGCAGGCCCTGAACGGCCTGCTCCAGCGGCAGCACGCGGAACCAGCGTGTGACCCAGCCGATCATGCGGTCGAAGTCCGCACGGTCCACTTCACCCGGAAACAGCGGGTCGGGCTGCGGCAGCACACGATGGAAGATGAAGATCGTCAGGCGGCTGCGGCCGCCGCGGCTGGAGCTCCAGCGTATGAATGGGCGCAGCATGGTGTCAGGGCTTGACGAGGCGTGGGGCAGCCGGCGGCCGGGGTGAGGTACTGGGCACAGGCACAGGCACGGGCACAGGCGCACCGCCCGCTGACGTGCGCGCAATGTGGCTGCGGACCAGCAGGTTCGTCACCACGACCAGCGCAACCAGGTAGTAAGGCATGTCCCAGTAGGCCAGGCTCAGGAACGCACCCCCGGCCCAGAAGCCGATCATGCTGACCCTGCACATGTCCAGCAAGCTGGCCGCCCAGGCCAGTTCAGGATGGGGCTTGGCCAGCTTGACCCCGCGCCCCGCAGCAAAGTAGGCCGTGGCCCACATCAGCAGGTAGATGGCCAAGCCGACGTAGCCGTGATCGCCCAGCACCTGGAAGTAGATGCTGTGGGCCACAAAGATCCATTCGATGCCGGGACGTGGCGAGTACATCCCGAACACCGTCGGGTGCGCTGTGGTGAAGCCGGCGCCCGTGACGCGGTCGTTGGCGATGTTGATCGCCGTCTGCCAGGCATTCAGGCGCTGCAGCGCCGACAGGTCTTCCTCATAGGAGCGGATGGTGTTCATGCGCTCGAACCAACTGTCCGGCAGCGCCGGCAGGGCCACCACCACCGCCACGGCCACCACCAAGGCAATGCCCAGCTTGGAGCGGCTGCGCCACCACAGCACCAGGCCCATGGCCGAGATGGCCACCAGCGCGCCGCGTGACTGGCTGCCGACGGCCGCCACCGCGCACAGCAGCATGGCCAGCAGGAAGAAGCGGCGCAACCAGCCTGCGGGGATTCGAGAGAAGGGCCAGAAGTCGCGGGCCACAACGGCATTCGTGGCCAGGAAGTACATCAGCGGGATGGTCATGATCAACGCCACGGCCAGTTCGTTGTTGCCTTCGACCAGACTGCTGGGCGGGCCCC
>JANOAM010000535.1:0-22842 GCA_031411215.1 Betaproteobacteria bacterium | reverse complement strand
GTTCTCCTGAACCCACAAGGAGACCACCTTGCCCCTGGCCCTGATCGCCCACGACCGCATGAAGGACAGCATCGTCGCGCTGGCCCGTGAATTCCAGGCCACGCTGCGCCAGCACACCTTGATGGCCACCGGCACCACCGGCCACAGGCTGCAGACCGAAGTGGGTCTGGACGTGGAATGCCTGCTCAGCGGCCCGCTGGGCGGTGACCTGCAGATCGGCGCGCGCCTGTCCACCGGCGGTGTGGACATGGTCATCTTCCTGCGCGACCCCATGACGCCGCAGCCGCACGAACCCGACATCAACGCCCTGGTGCGTGCCTGCGACGTGCACAACGTGCCCTGCGCCACCAACCCGGCGTCGGCGCGCATCCTGCTGCGCAGCCTGGCGGCGCAGCCCGGCTGATCGCTTCAGAGCTGCGCGCGGGCGTCAGCCATCTCGGCCGAGCCTATGGTCATCGCCAGGCGGCCCCAGGCCAGCGCGAAGAACAGGTAGATCACGGCGCTGCTCCAGCCCATGGCGTTGAGCGACCCGTTGCCCAGGCCCAGTGACGTGACCAGCAGCCCGCACACCGAGCCCGCCGAAATGCCCAGCGCGGCGCGGCGCTGCACACGCTCGTCAAGCACCTCACGCAGCGCCCACAGTGCGGCGCAGAACAACAGCAACTCGCTGCCGAAATAACGCCCCAAGAGCAGGGTGAACGGGTCGGTGATGGTGGCGCCGTAGAGAGCCTGCGACGCGGCCGGGGCCAGGCCAAATCCCACACCGAACAGGCCCGACAACACGGCGCCCAGGGTGGCGACAGTCTTGAAGTCCATGGTGCTGCTCCTCGAAGTGAAGGTGCAGCACTCTGAACCGAAGCGCTCGCGGCGTCCATTGGCACGGCGCTGAAAGTTTCTGAATCCCCATCTTGGCGGTTGCTGGCGCGGGGCGGACACCCAAGAATGGGCCGCATGAACTCGCCACAACAGATCCTGGTCGTCGGTGCCACCGGAGCGCTTGGTCGGCCGGTGGTGAAACTGCTGCGCGAACGGGGTGTCGCCGTGCGTGCACTCAACCGCCACCCGGAACAGGCGGCGGACCTGGCCGCCCTGGGTGCAGAAGTGGTGACGGGCGACCTGACCGATGAAGCGTCCCTGCAGCGCGCCTGCCAGGGTGTGACCCGCGTGCTGGCCGCCGCTCACGGCTTGCTGGGGCGGGGCCGCTTCCGCTCCGAAGAGGTCGACGACACGGGGCACCGCAGGCTGATCTCCACCGCCCGCGCAGCCGGCGTGCAGCGTTTTGTCTACACCTCGGCCTACGGCGCGTCGGCCGACCACCCGATCGACTTCTTCCGCACCAAGCACCAGATCGAACAGCTGCTGGCCACCAGCGGCATGGACGCGGTGGTCCTGCGGCCCACGGCCTTCATGGAACACCATGTGCACAAGTTCAACGGCCAGGTGGTGCTCACCAAGGGCCAGGCGAAGCTGATAGGCCCAGGCACCAAGCCGCGCAACTTCGTCTGCGCCGCCGACGTGGCACGCTTTGCACTGCGTGCGCTGCTGGAAGACCCGCCGCCCTTTCACCGGCTGGACATCGGCGGCCATGGCCACGCCAGCAACGCCGAGGTGGCCACGCTGTACGCGCGCGCGGCCGGCATGGCGCCAGCCTCATCGCACCTGAGCCCGAAGGTCGTGGCTGCGCTCAGCGCGCTGGTAGCGCCCTTCCACCCCGGCGTGGGGCGCTTGATGAAGCTGCTGAGCCTGCCCGACGACGCGTTTGACGAACACTTCGAAGGCGCGGCCGCACTGGAACAAAGCTACGGCATCCGGCTGACGCGGCTGCAGGACTTCATCAACCAGCAGGTGCGGGCGGCCAGCCCATGAGCCCCTGACATGGACGGCGCCTACCGCTTCGGCGCCTTCGAACTGCAGCCGTCCAGCCGCCTGCTGCTGAAGGACGGCGCGCCTGTCAAGCTGGGCGGCCGCGCGTTTGACCTGCTGCTGACGCTGGTCGAACGCCGCGACCGCGTGGTGCCCAAGTCGGAACTGCTGGACCTGGTCTGGCCGCACCTGGTGGTGGAAGAGAACAACCTGCAGGTCCATGTGATGGCACTGCGCAAGCTGCTGGGCCCACGCGCGATTGCCACCGTGCCGGGGCGCGGCTACCGCTTCGCGACGGTCATCGACAGGGACACCCACGGCGGCACCGTGCCCGCATCGCCCTCGGCCCCCGCCGGGTCCGCAAGCCCACGGCAGACCGCCACGCTGATCGGCCGCGACAACGACCTGCAGGCTCTGCGCGACACCCTGGGCACACAACGACTGGTGACCCTGCTGGGCGCGGGTGGCGTGGGCAAGTCGTCGCTGGCCCGCGAGCTGGCCGATCAGCTGGCGCCACGCTTTGCCGACGGCGCGGTCTGGGTCGACCTGACGCCGGTGCCCGACGCCGCGGGCGTGGTCGATGCCATTGCCGCGGCCACGCGCGTGAGCCTGCCACGGGGTGATCGGCACAAGGCCCTCGCCGCCGCACTGGCACCGCTGCAGATGCTGCTGGTGCTGGACAACGCCGAGCACGTGGTGGACGGCGTAACGCAGGTCACCAAAGCCGTGCATGAACAGGCCGCTGCGCTGCACCTGCTCGTCACCAGCCAGGCACCGCTCAGGCTGGCCGCCGAACAACTGCACCGGCTGGAACCGCTGGCCCTGGCCGACCCCGACGCCGGCACCGCCGAAGCCGAAGCCAGCCCGGCCGTGCAGCTGTTCGTGGCCCGCGTGCGCGCCAGCGACCGGCACTTTGTGCTGGACGCGCACAACGTCCACGCCGTCGTGCGCCTGACGCGCCGGCTGGACGGCCTGCCGCTGGCCATCGAGATGGCCGCCGCACGCGTGCCGGCGCTGACGCCGGCGCAGCTGGACGAAGCGCTGCGCGAACGCTTCCGCCTGCTGACCACCGGTGACCGTGCGGCGCCGGCCCGGCAGCACACGCTGCAGGCGGCGCTGCAATGGACACACGGCCTGCTGGCGCCCGCGGAGCACGCGGTATTCCGCCGCCTGTCGGTGTTCGTCGGCAGCTTTTCGCTGGCGGCGGCGCAGCAGGTCTGCAGCGACGGCCCTGACATCGACGAATGGCAGGTGCTGGACGCCCTGGCCGTGCTGGTGGACCGTTCGCTGGTGACACCGCCCCGGGGTGAGCCGCCACGCTACCGGCTGCTGGACACGCCGCAGGCCTACGCCCGCCAGCTGCTGGCGGCCTCAACCGAAGAGGCGCGTGTGCGGGCCCGCCACCTGGCGGTCCACCGGCTGCTGTTCGAGACGGCCTATGAAGACCACCTGTGGGCCCGCCGGCCCGTCCTGCAGCAACGGGAACGTACCAACGCCGATGGCGACAACGGGCTGGCGGCCTTGTCCTGGGCGCTGGCGCACGACACCGTGGCGTCACTGGCCCTGGCACCCGGTCTCGCACAGGCCCTGACGCACCGGCACACCGAGCGTTTTGCCGTGCTGCGGCAGACAGAAGCGCTGCTGCAGGAGGACATGCCGGCTGCGGTGCGCGCGCGCTGGCAGCTGAACTACGCCCAGTTCTGGGGCCACAACAACCCCCAGCGCAGCCGCCCGCATGCGCGTGCCGCGGCGGACCTGTTCCGCGCCGAAGGCCACGCCGCCGGCGAATACCGTGCGCTAGCCGTGGTGGCCAGCATGTTGGCCGGTGCATCCACGGAAGGCAGCGCAGAGGCGCTGGCACGCATGCTGGAACTGGAAGACCCGGCCTGGCCTGCCGAGTTGCGCTTCGTGCGCCACTATGTGCAGGCCACCCAGCTCAGCGCTGCAGGCCGCTTCGACGAGGCCCTGGCCGCTGGTGAACGATCGATGGCGCTGATACGCGAATCCGGCCGCCGCGGGCGGCTGGTCCACGAGCTGTCCATGATGTACCTGGAGATCATGGCGGGCCGCCACGACGATGCCATCCAGCGCGGCCTGGCTGCCATGCAGCGCCTGCGCGAGCGGGTGCGCCAGGGTCCGGCCAGCGGCGTCGAATTGCTCTTGCTCGGGGCCTGGCTGCTGAAGGGCGACACCGCACCGGCCGAGGCCATGGCACCGGCCGTCTGGGCCGCCGCCTGCGCCTTTGACATGCAGGCACCCACCGCCGACGTGCTGTCGCTGCTGGCCATGCACCAGAACCGCCCACGTGCCGCCGCGCTGCTGCAGGGTTATGCCGAGGCGATGTACCGGCGCAGTGGTGCGCAGCGCCTGGAGATGTACCAGCGCATCGGCGAGCAGGCGCTGGCGCAGACAGCGGCCCGCCTGGGTGCGCCCGAGCTGTCCGCGCTGGTGGCGCGGGGGCGCACGCTGCCCGAGCCCAGCATCACGGCGCTGGCTTTCGCAGCGGCGGACGCGCCCGACTGAACGTGCCCGGCTGGCGTCCCGGCAGACATCCCGGCCGAAGCTAGGCCGCGATCTCGTAGAACGCGTGCACCGCGCTCTTGATGGGCAGCGGCTTGAACTGCGCAAAGCCGGCTTCCTGCACCGCCAGCCGGGCCCGTGTCTCGCCCCAGCAGGCCCCCAGTCCCGGCCCACCCTGGGCCAGGCTGGTGGGCACGCAATGCATGCAGCCGATGCCGTAGAGCATGCGTGCAAAGGGGTTGGCTGCGTTGTCGTGCAGGCCATCAGCCACACGCGGTTCGACCATCAGGTAGGTGCCGCCGGGCGCCAGCGCGTCGCGGATTCGGCGCAGCACGCCGGCCGGGTCACCCATGTCGTGGATGCAGTCGAAGGTGCTGATGAAGTCGTAGCCGCCTTCCGGGCGCTGCAGCGCATCGGCCGAGCCGCGGATGAAGTCCACCCGCTCGCCGAGGCCCGCGCGCTGCGCCTGTTCGTGTGCGATCGCTATCGAACGTGCGTCCAGGTCCAGCCCGGTGACCCTTGCTTCGGGGAAGGCCTGCGCCAACAGGATCGGGATGACACCGGTGCCGCAGCCCAAGTCCAGCGCCCGCCCGCCCGACTGCAGCCGCTGCACGACCTGCGGCATCGCCGGCAGCCACTGGCGCACCAGGCGGGCCTCGTAGACGCTGCGGTTCATCTGCTCGATGGCCAGCGGTTCGCCTTCGCCGTAGGCCTGGAAGGGGATGCCCTGCCCGGTCTCGAAGGCTTCGGCCACCTTGGGCGCCATGGCGGCCAGCGCGGGCGCGCCCTTGAACAGGCCGCCCAGGTAGTACTCGCTGGCGGGCTGGGCCAGGAAGACGGCATGTTCGTCGGGCAGGCACCAGGTGTCGGCGGCCGCGTCGTGTTCCAGGTAGCCGGCGCAGAACATCGTGGCCAACCACTCCTCCAGGTAGCGTGGGTGGATGCCGGTGCGCTGTTCCAGCTGTTCACGTGTCAGCGGCCCGGTGCCGGCCATGGCCTTGAACAGGCCCACGCGGTCGCCTACGTAGACCAGCGAGACGCTGGTGGCGGCGGCGAGGTCGCTCACCACTTTCATCATGAAGGCTTGGGAACGGGCCTTGTCCATCGTGCGCTCCTGGTTGCCGAAGTGAAGACGGCTTCACTGTAGGCAGGGCCTCAGGCTGCGGGCATGAATCTTCCTGAATCCGCGGGCCTGGGCTGATGCGGCGCCTTTAGATCAATTCAGCGTGACTTCAGGGGCCTAAAGGACAGGCCAGGTCCTTCAGCAGAACAGTGTGGACAACCGCCGCAATCCGCGGTGTTAGCCCGAAGGAGTCCACCATGAGCGCGCTGTCCAAGTACCTGGTGCTGGCCGTGGTCGGGTTCCTGTCGGTCACGGGCGGGGAGCGCGGCTACACGGTTGACGATGGCCGCGACTTGCCCAATGCCAGCGCCGCGCACACGGCGGCGGGAACAGTGGTCATCACCTGGCGGCCATTGGCACGCGCCTGTCAGGAGCTGTCGCGGCAGGGACATCACCGCGTTTGCCGCCCGCTACAGTAGCCAAGCCAGCCCGACAGGGCCGGCAGCGTTCTCAGGGCGGGGCGAAATTCCCCACCGGCGGTATCTGCAGGCGACCACAGGCCACTGCAGCAGCCCGCGAGCGCCCCGCGCCAGCCCTTGCAGGCACGGGGGTCAGCAGATCTGGTGCGAAGCCAGAGCCGACGGTCACAGTCCGGATGAAAGAGACCGCTTGCCATGCCGCGTGCACACGCCGTGCGTGCGGTTGCGCTCGCGTTCGCCCTGATTCTGGAAACCCCTCTGCCTGAGAGACACCATGAATCAGCCATCACAGACCTCTTCGTTCCAGCCCCGCAAAGTGGCTGTCATTGCCGCGTCCTGGCATGACGACATCGTCACCGCCAGCACCGACGCCATACGCGCCGAATTTGAACGACGACGGCTGCCGCGCGACTGCCTGGAACTGCACCTCGTGCCCGGCGCCTTCGAGATTCCGCTGCACGCGCAACGCCTGGCGCAAAGCGGCCAAGTCGACGCCATCATCGCCTGCGGCCTGGTCGTCAACGGCGGCATCTACCGCCACGAATTCGTGGCGGCTGCCGTCATTGACGGCCTGATGCGGGTGCAACTGGACACCGGCGTGCCGGTGTTTTCCGCCGTGCTGACACCGCGTGACTTCCACGGGCACGAAGAACACCACGCGTTCTTCAAGGCGCACTTCGTCAAAAAGGGCACCGAGGTCGCCAACGCCTGCCTGGCCACGCTGGCCAGCCTGGCCGCGTTGCCGACCCGGGCCACCTGACACTGCCCGCGTGAAGCAGCACTCGGCAAGCTTGGGGATGCCGTCCAGCGGCCCCCACGTCTGAAGTTTGAGCCCGGTGCGCGGATCGGCCAGCATCCGCACATCTCCCCACCGACGGGAACCACCATGTCGATGTGCGACAAGTTCGAACGCTGGCAGATGTACAGCGAACACAACAAGCTGGACGCGCTGCAGGAGGCCGCTGTGCGCATGGCCGACGACTACGACGTGCCCTGGCCGGAGGTCAAGAGCGGCGTGCCCAACTTCCCCGATACGCCGGAAGACGACTCCCTGAAATCCGGCGCCTACGACCCGGACACCAACACGATCTACATCAACGAAAACCTGGTCAACGACCCCGACCACAGCAAGGCGCTGGACGAACTGGGGCACGAGTTTGCCCATGAGCTGTACCGCGAAGACTGGATCGACGAAGACCACCCGGACGGCAGCTCTGAAGAGTTTGCCGACGCCTACGCGGACGACTTCTCTGACGAGATGGAAGCCAAGTGCGGGCCCAAACCGCCGCAGTCGCCCGGCACACCGCCGGACGATGACGACGACGATGAAGACGACGACGACGGTGAAGAAGAAGGCACCGAGCCGGACCGCCCGCCGGAGGACCGTCCACCCGCGGACAACAAGCCCAAACCAGGTGACTGGAACCTGCCCGCCGGAGACACCACCTATGGCTGACTTCCGCCCCGTCACCGAACTGGAAACGAAGGCGCTGCGTGCACTGGACATCACCCAGCGACTGAACCGGCGCGCCCAGGTCCGGCGCGAACTGCGGCTGTCGCAGGTGCGTCTGGCCCGTGTGCTGAAGCCACTGCGCCCCATGCAGCGGGTGTCTGACCTGTTGTGGCACGCGCAAATCACCGCGCACGAAGCGTCGGCGCTGGCGGTGCTGGCCAGGTTGGCCCGCCGGCTGAAGATCTATGCCCGTGAGCTGCAGCTGCAGCGCCAGCGCCTGACCCGGGGTGCCCGGCCATGACCGCCCCGCCACCCGTTCCACGCGGCACCGCCGGTGCCGACGTGCACCTCGTGCCGGACGCCGACTACCTGGCCACCGTGCAGCTGCTGATGCGCGGCGCCCGCCACCGGCTGCTGTGCAGCGTGTTCATCGTCGACCTCACGCCCACGGACCAGGGCCGGTTTGTCGTGGACGACCTGCTGCTGCTGATGGCCGAAGCGCGCTGGCGTGGCGTCGATGCGCGCCTGCTGGTGGGTGGCTCGCGAGACAACATCGCGCTGGCAGAGACCGCGGACGCGGCCCGCTCGCGCGCGTTGGCCCTGGGCGTGCCCACAGTCTGGCTCAGCAGCCGCAAGGTGCGCGGCAGCCATTGCAAGATCGTCGTCGCGGACGACGCGTTGTTGACGGGGTCGCACAACTGGTCCCCGGGAGCCCTGGTCGGCGACCAGCAAACCCAGGACAGCCTTTGTGTGCACTCAGCGGCCATGGCGCAGATGGCCGTGCAGCGTTTCCACAAGCAGTGGACACGTGCAGGAGGTCCGCATGTTGCACTTTGAGTGGAGCGCCTTCGTCACGCCAGACATGCTGCGGCAACTGGCTGCCGCCAGTGGCGCGCCCCTGGCCACGGCGCAAGCCCTGGCACTGCGTCTGGCGCGGCTGTTGGAACATGTCGGCGGTCTTCCCTACATCGATGAGGAGCCCTCGCCAGAGGCGCGCACCGCACAAGGCCTGGGCTGGCTGGACGAAGCCCTTGGTCACACGCTGGCCGAGTCGGGTGTGCGCCGGGCACCACCGGGACTGCTGCCCGGCCCTGGCAACAGCCGCTGCGCCCAGCTGCTGACGGCACGGCCGCTGCTGCACGCCAACCTGGCCGATGTGGACGGCTGGCGGACGCTGCCCGGCGTCACCGTTGCCCTGGCACAGGCCATCGTCGCCGAACGTGACCGGCGCGGCCGTTTTGCCAGCCTGGACGACTTCGAAAAACGAGTGGACGGCATCGGCTCGGTACGGGCCGCCGCGCTGGCAGGTGTGCTGAGCTTTCTTGGCAACCCGGCGGCCGTGGCAGGCGCCGGCGCACTGACTGACTGGACTTCACGGCTGCAGGCCCTGATGCGCCTGCAGCACGCGGCCACGCCGGCCCAGGCGCTGGTGGGCGCCGTCAACCAGACCCTGGCCAGCGTCGCCACCCAGGCGCACCCCGCCAGCCGTGACGGGCTGCTGCGCAGCACACCTGCTGCAGCGCTGATGAACCCCGCGTCTGCCGTTCGCGCAGCCTGGGTCGGCGAACTCTGGGGCAAGCACTACTGGCAAGCCCTGCCCGTGCTGATGGACAACGCCACGCAACACATCGACGTGTGCATGTTCCATGTCGCCGCGCCCAGCGAAACGCACCCCACGTATGCACTGCTGCAGGGTCTGGTGCGCGCGCACCAGCGCGGCACGGTGGTCCGTGTGCTGCTGGACCGGGACGGCAAGAGCGACCCCTACCTGTCCACGCTGATCAACAGCGCGGCCCGCCGGTTTCTGACCGCTGCAGGTGTGGCGTGCAGGAGCGACAGCAGCAGCCGGCTGTTGCACAGCAAATACCTGCTGATCGACCGCCAGCTGGTGGTGATGGGCAGCCACAACTGGTCGGCCGGCTCCTATGGCCGTTTCGACGACCTGACACTGGCCGTGCACAGTGAGCCGCTGGCCAGCCAGGTGCTGGTGCGCTTCGACGCACTGTGGGCCAGCGCCAGTTGAGTGGATCGCTCAGGGTGCGCCGGCCACCATCGCGAACGCTGTCGCCTGCAGGCTGGACCGGCTTTTGCTCCCGAACAGGTGTCCTTGCTGGCCGACTCCATCGACCTCTTCGGCGACGCCGCCAACTACGCGCTGTCGCTGGTGGTCCTGGGCATGGCGCTGACGGCGCGCTCCAAGGCGGCACTGTTCAAGGCGGCCTGCATGACAGCGTTTGGGCACCGGAAGCGCCTGTCCTGATCTGGTGGTAGCTGCCGCCATGGCCGCGCTGGCGCTTTGGGGCGCGGGCCTGCAAACAAGGGCGCGGCGTATCATTTCTGCGTGCGCCGCCTGTTCCTCCTGTTCATGATCGTCCTGCTCCCGCTGCGCGGCTGGGCTGGTGACCTCATGAGCATTCAGATGGCGACAAGCGGCTCTGCCAACGCCATGCCGGCAGACTGCCCGATGCTCGCGCAGGTGGATGCTGGCGGCCATGGTTCCGACGACACACAGGCGCCGGCCGGCATGGACAACTGTGCATCTTGCGAGTTGTGCATCCCCATGGCAGAGCTGACCGGCACGCGACTCGGCTGCGTCAGCGGCGCGGTCCACGCCAAACCGCCGATGGGACCAGCCGGCTTCTTGAGCGCCTCTCCGACGCCGACCTTCAAGCCCCCCATTTCCTGATCTCCAAGCCCAAGTTGCGCCCGCATTTCTTGCGGTGACATGCACCGTGGCCCACCCTGGGCCACTGCTGGAGATTCAATGAAAGTACTGCTTCTGGCCGCGGCATTGGCTGCTGCGGCATGGGCCGGCACGGCACACGCGGCGCCCATGGGCTTCAAGGACAGCGCGATGGCCATGGCGGACTTCAGCCCGAACTGGCGCGAGACCTGGGTCAACTACGCGCTCACCTCACGCGACGCGGTCGGCGCGGGTGGCTTGCACATGCGGTCCGACGACAAGACGAAGACCCGCACGCTGGCAGAGCTGAACTACACGCGGCTTCTGAAGCGGTGGAATCTGGCCGACGCGCAGGCCAATGTGTGGTTCTTCGCCGGCGCTGGCGCCATTCGCGGCAATGACTTCCCGGGGTCAAAGCTGGCATGGGCGCCCGGTGTGCAGGTGGACTTTGAGACAACCCGTGTCTACCTGGCAGCCACCGGCCGCCTGTACCGCGCCAAGGACCTGAACCACGACTTCGCATCGGTTCGCCTCGGGTTCAGTTTTTACGAAGCCGACTACGACGAGATCCAGCCCTGGCTGGTGCTGGAAGCCCGCCGCATGCGCGGCTTGTCGGACAAGACCGAGATCACGCCGATGCTGCGCCTCATCCACAACCGCTACTTCGTCGAGCTGGGGGTCAGCAACTCCCGACAGGCTCGCGCGAACCTCATGACCATCTTCTAAGGAACATCCATGACACACCCTTCCCACCTATTGGCCGCCGCGGTTCTTGCGGTTGCTGCCACTTCTTCGTTCGCCGCTACCAGCTTCAAGGCCAGCGTCAACGGCATGGTCTGTGCGTTCTGCGCACAAGGCATTGAGAAGCGCCTGGCCAAGCTGCCTGCAACCAAGGCGGTCTACGTCGACCTGAAGCAAAAGGTCGTGGTCGTCGAGGTCAGGGACGGCCAGACCCTGGACCCCAAGACCATCACCGCCGAGATCACGGACGCCGGCTACGACGTGACGAAGCTGGAAACCGTCGAACAGTCCGTGGCCGAGATCAGGGCCGGCATGAAAGCGAACAAGTGAGCGCGGACGGCACTGTCGAATCGCGGGCCGGCCTGTGGACATCGGTGCTGAGCCTGTTCGCCAGTTCCAGCACCTTGGTCTGCTGCGCCTTGCCGGCACTGCTGGTGGCGCTGGGTGCGGGCGCTGCGCTCTCGTCGCTGGTGGCGGTCTTCCCGCAGGTCGTCTGGCTCAGTGAACACAAGGTGGGGCTCTTTGTCTTTGCGGGCCTGGCGATAGCTGCCAGCGGTGTCCTGCAGTGGGGCAATCGCACAGCGCCATGCCCAACCGACCCCGCGCTGCGGCAGGCCTGCCTGAAGACGCGCAAGGCTTCGCTGCGCGTCTACGGGTTCAGCCTGCTCGTCTATCTGGTGGGTGGTTGGTTCGCCTTCGTGCAGCCGTGGCTGGCCGGGTTCTCAGACAACTGATGGAGCGTCTACCCCCCTAGCCCCAAGGGCCCCGCACACGGTGCTTGCGCGATTTGGGGGATGCCACCCGCGCGGGCACCGTGCTTTGATGCGCCCCCGCCCACGCGACACCCCGCATCAGGAGTCCACCCCATGGCCATCATCCACGGCAAGGTCCCCACGCCCGCAGCAGCAGCCAAGGCCGCGATACGCGTGGTCGTCAAACTGGTGGGTGATGCCGCCGCGCCCACCGCAGCGCTGCACGAAGACAAACGTGCCCAGGCCATGGGCGCCCTGCGCCAGATTGCGCAAGGCCTGGAGTTCAAGCCCTACTTCGCGGCCGAGACAGAAAAGCGCACGACAAGCTCGGCACCCTTCGACCGCTATCTGGTGCTGGAGCAGACCGACGCTGGCCGTGCCCAGGAACTGACGCAGCAGCTGCGCAAGCTGCCGCATGTGGAAGAGGCCTACGTGGAAGGCGGCCCCACACCACCACCCACCGTGCAACCCGGTGACGACCCGCGCAACGCCAGCCAGGCCTACCTGGACGCAGCGCCCGGCGGCATAGACGCACGCTGGGCCTGGGCGCACACCGACGGAAGCGCTGTGGGCTTCGTGGACCTGGAACAGGGCTGGACCCTCAACCACGAAGACCTGGCGGGCGCCGGCATCGGCCTCATCTCCGGCGTCGCCCAGGCCTACCACGGGCATGGCACGGCCGTGCTGGGTGAAGTGGTGGGCGTGGACAACACACGCGGCGTGGTCGGCATTGCGCCGCAGGCCAGCGCGCGCGTGGTGTCGCAGTGGCGAACATCGTCCACCTACAGCACCGCGCAGGCCATCACTTCGGCGGCCGGCGCCATGAGCGTGGGCGACGTGCTGCTGCTGGAAGCGCAGACCAACTTTGGCGGCTTCTCTCTGGTGCCGGTGGAAGTGGAAGCCGCCGTGTTTGACGCCATCCGCGCGGCGGTGGACGCAGGCGTCGTGGTGGTGGAAGCCGCGGGCAACGGCGGCAACGACCTGACAGCTACACCGACGCAGCCGGCCGCCGTGTGTTGAACCGCGCCAGCGCCGATTTCCGCGACAGCGGCGCCATCATGGTGGGCGCCGGCAGTTCGGCTGCGCCGCACACACGCTTGAGCTTTTCCAACCACGGCAGCCGCATCGACTGCTTTGGCTGGGGCGAAGGCATCGTCACCACCGGCGACGGCTGGACGGGCACGTCCACCACGGCCTACACCACCGGCTTTGGCGGCACGTCCGGCGCGTCACCCATCGTCAGCGGGGCGGCGCTGCTGGTGCAGTCCTGGAACCGCCGCGTGAATGGGCAGGTGTACAGCCCGGACGTGCTGCGCAACATGCTGTCAACGCCCAGCCGCAACACCCACTCATCCAACCCTGCCGTGGACCGCATCGGCGTCATGCCCGACCTGCGTCGTGTCCTGCAAGCCGAGATGGACCGCTTCCGCCTGCGGCCCGAACGCTTCCTTAGCTTGGTGCAGATCTTGATCGGGATCATCAACGACGGGCCGGGCTGGATCTGGGTGCCCGGCAAGGGCCCCGTGCCGGTGGACCCGGGCTGGGGCGGGCGCGCCGTGGCCATCTCGCCCAGCAAGCGCGACCTGATCACGGCGATGGCCGTGCATGAGCTGTCGGCAGAGTTGCGTGACGAGCGGTCGCGGCAGCAGGTGGCGGGTGCCGCCACCAAGGCCATGCGGACGGCGGTGGAGCAGTTGGAAAAGCAAGGGCGGGGGTGAGCAGAGACGCGGTCTGACGTCATGGCATAGCGGCCATGAAAAAGGCCCGCCGAAGCGGGCCTTTCAGCGCTGCCTAAGTCAGACGCGGCGGCGGCGCGACGCGGTCAGACCCACCAGGGCCAGACCGGCCAGGGCCAGCGTGGCCGGCTCCGGGACGGCCGTGGCGCCCGTACCGACGATCACCTGGATGTCACTGCGTGACACGACCGCGCCATTGGCGCTGATGGCCTCCAGGAAGAACGCGTAGTTGCCGTTGGCTGCGGGGTTGAACAGCCAGGTTGTGTTGTCGTCGAAGAAGTCCATGTTCCAGGAGTTCTGGACCAGGTTGTTGGCGGCCTTCAGCGCCGCGTATCCCGCCGCGTTCACCGCTTCGACGCCGGCGCTCTGGGCGGTGCCGTTGTTGCCGAACGAGTGGTCGAAGTAGGTCGACGCATTGATCAGGTCGAAGATCTGGAAGTTGGTGCCCACGCCAGCGTCGAAGTCGATGCCCAGGCGGTAGGTGTACGCGCCGACGGCCGCGGTGCCGGTGTTGATCGACCAGTCGAAGTTCCAGCGTGCGCGGTTGCTGGCGGGAAAGCCCGCGGGCTCACCGGCGTTCTGGCTGTAGGTGCCGTTGCCGTTGCTGCCGGTCACGTTGGTGGGCGAGTCGGTCGCCAGGTCATAGCGCTCGCGGGCGCGCAGGCCGACTTCGACGCCGCCCCCCGTGGCCACCGTGAAGCCGCCGTTGTTGATGCCGGTGCCCATGATCACGTTGCTCGTGACATTGGCGTCGTAGACGACCGCGGCGTGGGTGCCGAAGGCGCTGAGGGCACACGCTGCCAGAGCGAGGAGTTTGAAGTTCATGAAGCTATTCCAATCCGTGAGGATGATGGTCAGCGCAATCGCGTGCCTCGGTCCACGAGTCGCCATCATGCTGTCCTGTCCGGTGAGGCCAACAACTGGCCGACGCTTGGCTCAAGCACTGCCTTGAGCTGCCATGAATCTAGGTGGCTGCCAGCGACGGCTCCGTGCGCCAGCACACAGAACTCCCGCGAACCGGGGGGTGACTCCAGACACGCGCCGGCGGATGACGCCGCATGCCCGGGCGGGCGGGCGCGCTCTGCACGTCCTGTGAACGTGCATTTGTCTCTTAATCTACAAATTGGTAATATCAGCTACATGGACGCTTCAAGCCCCTCATCGCACTCGCCGACCGTCGCGCTGCTGTACCCGGGCGACCGCGCGGCGCGTGACCGGTCCGATCCTGCGCAGAGCCGCTTCGCAGCCTTGTTTGCGGCGTTTGCGGCGGCCGGGGTGCGGGCTGAGCCGGCCATCTACCACGACGACTTTGCTGACGAAGTGGCGGCACAACTCCGGCAGGTGCAGGTGGTGCTGGTGTGGTGCAACCCTGTCGAGGGCGGACGCCGCCGCGACCGGCTGGACAACTTGCTGCGCGACGTGGCCAAGGCCGGCGTGCAGGTCAGCACGCACCCGGACGCCATCCTGCGCCTGGGCACCAAGGACGTGCTGGTCGAGACACGCGACCTGCCGTTTGGCAGTGACGTGCACCGGGTGGACAGCCTGGAGCAACTTGCCGCTGACCTGCCGGCCCGGTTGCAACAGGGTGCGCGGGTTCTCAAGCAACACCGCGGCCACAGCGGCATCGGCGTCTGGCGGGTCGGCTTGGCGGGCGGCGACAGCGGCACCGGGCTGTTGACCCTGCGCCATGCCCAGCGCGGCAGCGAAGAAGAGCGCGTGGACCTGCCCGGCCTGCTGCAACGCTTGGCCCCGTACTTCGGTCCTGCCGAAGGCGGCCACATGATCGACCAAGCCTGGCAGTCCCGCCTGGCCGATGGCATGGTGCGCGCCTACCTGGTCGGCGACCGCGTGACGGGCTTTGGCCACCAGGCCGTGAATGCACTGCACCCGACGGAGCCGCAGCCGGGCTCGCGCCTGTACCACGGGCCGGATCTGCCGGCATTCCAGTCCCTGAAGCAACGGCTGGAGTCCGGGTGGGTCGAACAGCTTCGCCAACGGGTCGGCCTGCCGCGAGAACAGCTGCCGCTTTTGTGGGACTGCGACTTCATGCTGGGAGACACGGCACCGGGCGAAGCGCAGCGCTACGTGCTGTGCGAAGTGAACGTCAGCAGCGTGTCGCCGTTCCCGCCGTCGTCGATTGCGCCACTGGTCGAGGCGGTGCAGGCGCGGACGGAAATCAGGATGCCGCCCTTCTTCAACACCGCGTAGGACTTGCTGCGCGTGCTGCCCCCCAGGGTGTCGAACACGACGTCGCAATCCCTGACCAGGGCAGCGAAGTCCTGCGTCTTGTAGTCGATGACTTCGTCGGCGCCCAGGGACTTGACCAGCGCCAGGTTGTCGGTGCTGGAGGTGGCCACCACCGTGGCGCCCAGGTGCTTGGCAATCTGGATGGCAATGGAGCCGACACCGCCCGAGCCCGCATGGATCAGCACCTTCTGCCCGGACTGCAGATTGGCTTTCGTCACCAAGGCCTGCCAGGCCGTGAGCGCCACCAGCGGCAGCGAAGCGGCTTGCTCGTGGCTCAGGTTGGCCGGCTTGGCCGCCACGTCCGGTTCCTTGACGGCGACGTATTCGGCAAAGGTGCCGGACTGCATGCTGCCCGGCCGCGCAAAGACCGCGTCTCCCACCGCGAAGCGTGTGACCTTCTGCCCCACGGCGGTGATGACACCCGAGACATCGTTGCCCATGGTGTACGGAAAGCGGACCGGCAACATGGCCTTCAGGTAGCCGGCACGGATGAGGTTGTCCACCGGGTTCACGCTGCTGGCATGGACCTCGATCATCACGCTGTCGTCCGGCAGTGCGGGCAGGGCGATGTCGGTCACAGTGACCGGCGTTGCGTAGTCATTCAGGATGGCGGCTTTCATGGACCTTCCTTTGCAAGGGTGCACTGGTTGATCCCGGTGGGCACGATGTTGCCGGGGCATTTGCAAGGCCTTCGATGCACTGTGCCAGCACATGGAGCCGGCCTCCACCACCTGGCGTTTGACACCCGGCTGTGGCTGACGGCGCAGGCGTTCAGCGTGGGCCCGCCGCCGTCCCGTGGTTGAAGCTGCGGATCACGAACTCCATGAAGGCCGGCGTGAAAATCATGCCGTGGTCGGGCAGGATGCGCGCGTCCACCTTCATCACGCGGGAGCGGTCCTGCGCGCAAGGCGGCTGCGCCTGTCCTTCAGGCACCACCCGCATGCGATACCAAGCGTCGGCCACCGTGGGCCGGCCGCGTGCGGGCTGGCGGTAGACGGTGACGGGGTTGTCGAGGTACAGCTCGTTCGAACCCGCCGGCACGCGTTCAAAGCCGCGCAGGATGTTCTGTTCACCGGTGACTTCGGGCGGAGTGCCACTCAGCAATTCGAACGTCAGCCGGTGGGTGACGAAGGCCTCGAAGTTGGCCGCCGTGTAGGCGTGCTCCACGAAGGGCACCTGGCGCTGGCGGGCTTCGTCGAAGCTGACCACCTGGCCGGCGGGATAGACCTGGCGCGTCACCGCGTCGGCTTCTGAAGAGAACAGCAACATCGGCAGCGCCGGTGCCTGGCAGGACACGCGGCGCGCGTGCGCGGCACGGAACTGCTCGGCGGAAAAGGCGGGGTTCACCAGCAGCAGCAGGTCCGGCACCGGGGCCTTGGCCGCGCTGCCACCGGCAGCGCCAGGCTCGAAGGCGTGGCGCACGGCCTGGAAAACCGCGCGCCCGCCCATGCTGTGGCCGGTGACGACCAGGCCGCTGCGGCGGTCCGGCCGCGGGTCGCGTGCGGGTTGCGTCACGCGCTCGCCCAGCGCCTGCATCAGCGTGCGCAGCGCGCCGCCAGGCACGCCCAGGCGGTCGGCCATGTCCAGGCGGTTCCAGAAGGTCGTCAGGTTGGCCAGCTCGGTGGCGTACAGGTGGCCGGGCCAGCCCACGTACACACCCAGTACCTCGCGCGCCGGCCGGCCCGCGGCGCGGGCGGCGTTGCGCTCCATCGTGTCCACAGCGCGCAGCAGTGAGGCGAAGTCGCACACGTAGCTGTCGCCCTTTGCGGCCGAGTGCTGCCAGCCGTGTACGAACACCGACACGAGCGTACCCGCGCGCGCCTGAGCGGCTTCCACGCTGGCCTGCACCGCCTGAAGCTGCAAAGGAGCCAAGGCTTCGCCGCGCTCGCCGGCTTCCACGAAGTGCAGCGGCGCGGTGGCGTTCTTCTTGCACTCTGCGGAAAGGTCCACCGGGCCCGCTGGCCGCGGCACGGCGGCCACGCTCTTCACCGGTTGGCCCTGCACGAAGACCGTGCCGCTTTCGTGGTCCAGGTTCCAGCGCAGCTGCAGGGGCGCCTGCTGCGCCAGCAGCGACTTGGTGTCGGGCGGCAGCTGGTCGGCCAGCGGGCCGGCGACACCGGCGGTCAAGGTGAGTTCGGGCGACGCACCGCTGCCCGCGGCCGCCGGGCGACTGGCCAGGCCCAGCGCCACGCGCGACGCGCCGGCGGTGAAGGCGATGTCGTGGCTCATGGCCACGGTGCTCACGGCGTGCCGCAGAAGGCCGGCCGCAGGCGCTGCACCGGAAGCCGCCGGGCCCGCTGCCGGCAGCGCCGCGCCGTGCGGCAGCGCGTAGCGCGCGTTCAGCGTCAGCTGCCAGGTCTCGGGTGCGCCCAGGCCCAGGGCCGCGGTGCGGTCGCCCAAGGCCGCGGCGCAGTTCTTGGCGGCTTCGGGCAGCACCTTGGCGGTGGCCTGCAGGCTGAGGTCTTCGTGCCACGTGGCTTGCACAGGGTCCAGCGCCAGCACGCAGGTGCCATGGCGCAGCCGCACGCCGGCCAGCGTGGCGGTGGAGCGCGTGGCGCCCAGGTCGGCGCAGCCGCCGGCCAGCGCCACGCTGTCGCCCAGGGCCAGCGCATCAAGGTCCAGCCGCGCACCGAAGCCCAGGGTCCAGTGCCCGCTGCAGGCCCGGCGCAGCAGCGCGGTACTGCCGCGCAGGCGCAGCGTGGTGCCGGGCAAGGCGTGTTCCAGGGTCAGGCCCAGAGGGCCCGCACCAGGCTGGCAGGCCTGCTGGCCGGCTCCACACACGGCGCTTCCCACGCGGCTGCTGTTCACCGACTGCAGCACCACCACGCCCAGCAGCGCCGCACCGGCTGTTGCTGCGACCCACGCGCGCCTGGAAGCCATAGCCACCCCCTGTGTGTTTGGGCTGATTCTGTCGCCGCCTGCGCTTCAAGTCACAGGCTTGTTGCAGGCCGTACGGCATCCCCCCAAGGGCACCCATTGCAAGAGTGCGCCTTTCGACCCGATGCTGGTGGACTGGAAGATGCCCGGATGCGACAGCTTCGCGCTGGCCAACCCCGTGCTGGCCGACGACAGCATCCAAGCCGCACCGACGATGATCCTCGTCACGGCCTAGGGCGATGACACGCTGGCGCAGCGGGCCCTGGCCCAGGACCACGCGGCCTGCCTGGCGGCGGGCATGAACGATGGGCTGGTCAAGCCGCATGCGCCGCGCGAGCTGTTTGCCACTGTCGCCCAGTGGCTGACACCGTGTGTCCAGACTCGGGTCGATACGGGCCTGACGCCGACTCGGCTGACGACTGCCGAAACGAGCGCCGTGGTGTTCGACATCGGCCTGCAATACGGCATGGGACGCCAGGATCTGCACTTGGGCACCTTGCAGACTTTTGTCAAACAGCACGCCGACGGAGCGATGCAGATGCAGTCTGCGTTGGCGCGTGGCGATGAGATGCAGATGTTGTTCCTGGCGCATTCGATGAAGTCAGGCGCGGAGGTCGTCGGGGCGGCCTCACTGGCCGAAGGGGCAGGCCGACTGCAACAACAGCCGCGTTCCGGGCGGCGCCTGGAGTGGGCCAAGGCTGGCCGTTCGAGCGCTGTACCCCTCCCAACAGGGCCACGCCGAACGTCGGCACTCGACCCTTTGCTGACCTACGCCCGACCAAATCGAGCGCCCGAAAGCTGTCAGTGGCTACAAAGCCCGGTCAGTCCCGCGCCGCGGGCGCGAGACGTGAGAATCGCCTGCATGACAAGCCTGCCGGAAGGTGCCTGGGTGTGGGAGTTGCTGCTGCGTGGCGCCGTCGGCGGTGTACTGGTGTTTCATATGATTCACCTGACGCTGCCAGGCCCACGCGCGGCGACCCGCGCGGCGTTGGCCGTGTTCACGCTTTCGCTGATTGCGTACCTCTTCTGCCAACGCGCCGAACTGTTGTTTGTCCTGCCACGGACCTTGACGCTCCTGACGCTGGCGCTGTGCGTCAGCACCACCACCTGGTTGTGGCTGGCCGCACGTGGTCTGTTCGATGACCGCTTCGCGTTCACGGCCCCGGTGCTTGGCGGCATCCTGGGCATGATGGCACTCGGTCTGACAGCAAACGTTCCGCGCATGGATGCGGCGCTGGCCGGCTTGACCGATCCGGGTGTCAGTGTTCTCGGACAGCTTCATGCGGCGGCCATGCTCGGCTTCACGGCTGCCGCCCTTTGGGAAGTGGCGCGCGGCTGGAGCGACGACCTGGTTGAACCACGCCGCGCTGCGCGCCGGTGGGTGGCGCTGGGCATCGGGCTGTATGCCGCCGTCGCGCTGATCGTCGAACTGGCGTTGCGCGGACGCGCGTTCGGCGCGCTGCTACCGGCGCTGCACGTGCTGGGCATCGGATGCGTGGCGCTGGCGTTGGCCATCCTGGTGGCGCGCCACTCGCTCAATGTGATTTTGGGCGTGCCCGTGGCGGCTCCCGCGACCGAAACATTGCCCCGAGCGGACGTGCCCAGGACTTCGCAAGAAGCAACAGCGCAGCGCCCGGCATCGGCCGCCTTGGCGCGGCTGACGCTGGCCATGTCGGATCAGCACACATACCGTCGCGAGGGTCTCACGCTCGCGGCGCTGGCCGAGACACTGGGCTTGGGCGAGGCCGCCTTGCGCGCTCTGATCAATCAGGAACTGGGTTACCGCAACTTCAACGACTTCCTGCACCACTACCGACTGCAAGAGGCCGCCGCACGCTTGACTACCGAGGACCTTCCGATCCTGAGTATCGCGCTCGAATGCGGCTACGGATCGATCGGGCCGTTCAACCGCGCCTTTCGGCAACGCTTCGGCATGACGCCGACGGAATACAGGGCCGCGGCCCGCATGGGCCGGCACCACAGCACGTCCCAAGCAGATTGAGCGACGAATCGGCGAGGGTTCGCGAGGAATCGGCCAGACCGCCAGCGCGGCACGAACCACGATGGAGGTACCCCAACACCATCGGAGGCCTCCATGCAAGAACCCTCGCTGTCGCGACTGGCACTGACCATGCTCACGATCGACTTTCTGCGCTATGCACTCGCCGCCGGCGTCGTCTGGCTGCTGGTGGAGGTGGTGTTCGGCCGCCGACTGGCGGGCCGGCGCATCCTCGACGGCGTGCGCCAGCCTGGCCAGATTCGGCGCGAGTTCACCTACTCGCTCTCGACCGTGGTGATCTTCGCCACGAACGGCCTGCTGGTCTGGCTGCTGGCGGCGGCGGGCACTGTGGAGATCTATTCCGATGTTGCTTCGCGCGGCTGGGCGTGGTGGGGGCTGAGCCTGGCGCTCATCATCGTCGCGCACGACGCGTACTTCTACTGGACACATCGCTGGTTGCACGGGCGGCGCTGGTTTCGCGCCGTGCACGGCCGCCACCACACGTCGCTGCACCCCTCGCCCTGGGCGGCCTACGCCTTTCACCCGGTCGAGGCGCTGGTGCAGGCCGCATTCCTGCCACTGTTCCTGCTGGTGGTGCCGGTCCACAGCGGGGTGGTCCTGGTGTTCCTAGTCCACATGATCGTGCGCAACGCCATCGGACACTGCGCGCACGAGTTGATGCCCTGGAGCTGGACACAAAGCCGGTGGCTCGGGTGGATCACGCCGGTCAGCCACCACCACTTCCACCACGCGCGCAACCGTGGCAACTTCGGCCTCTACTTCACCTGGTGGGACCAATGGTGCGGCACCGAAGACGCCGAGTACCGGTGCTACGGCGATGCGCGATTCGCTCAGAATCCAGATGCGGCTTCGTGCGCCGCGACAGGGCCTCTATGAAACGCCTTGAACTCAGGATTCCGCCTCCAGCGGTCGCCCTGTTCGTTGCCGTCCTCATGTGGCTGGCGTCCCAGCTGACAGAACCGCCGAGAGCGTCTTTTGCAATCAGAGTGGCCGCAGCACCCGCGCTGCTGATCGTCGGTCAGAGCATCAGCGTCGGCGGTATGCGTTCGTTTCGGAAAGCCAAGACGACGATGAACCCATTCAAACCGGGCGCCACGTCGGCCTTGGTGAGCGACGGCGTGTATCGCTTCACTCGAAATCCCATGTATGTCGGCCTTCTGATCACGCTCCTCGGCTGGGCAGCCCTCTTGTCGCAACCGATGGCCTTGGTCTTCCTGCCGCTCTTCGTCCTGTACATCACTCAATTCCAGATCAAGCCGGAGGAGCGCGTCCTCTCTTCGCTCTTCAGCACCGAATATGCGGAGTACATGGCAAAGGTACGGCGCTGGCTCTGAGGTCCGTTCAACGCGCCGGGTTCAGGCGCGGGTTCGTCTCTTCGCCCCAGTGAAAGAGCACGGCACCCGACAACAGCATCGCGATGGCGACGAACCAGAAAGCACTCTCGAGGCGACCGCCTAGCGCTGCGGCAGCGCCGAGCGCGAGTGCACCGATGCCGTAGCCCAGGTCACGCCAGAAGCGATAGATGCCGATGGCGGATGCCCGCCAGTTCGGGTGCGCGATGTCGGCCACGGCTGCGCTCAGGTTCGGGTACAGCATTGCCATGCCCAAGCCGGCGATCGCTGCCGATGCGCTCCACCACAGCGAGCCCGAACCCAACGGCAGCAGCGCGACACCGAGGCCACAAATCCACATGCCGCCAGCGTTCAGATGGTGACGCCCTACGCGGTCGGAGAGCTTGCCGGTGAAGAACTGCGCGCCACCCCAGGTGAAGCCATAGACCCCGACGATCCATCCGATGCCCGGCAAGCTCACGCCTTGCTGATGCAGATAGACCGGCCAGAACACCCAGACCAGTGCATCGACGAACTTCTCGACCAGACCGGCTTGGCACAACGCGGCCATGCGCTGGTCTTTCCAGCTCATCAGCGCAAACACCTCGCCGGTCGTCGGGCGCTCGCTCACCCCTTGGGGATAGCGCGGGCGCAAGCCCGACAAGCTCGCGGCAGCCGCGTGGCCCTTGACCTCGGCATGCGCCCAAGGCAGCGTTTCGGTGATGGCCAGCCATGCCAGCAAGGTGGCAAGGCCGATCACGGCGGCGCCGAACCAGAGCAGGCCTGCGCGGGGCCCGAGCAGCGAGGCGGCGTAGCCAGTCGCAACGCCGGCGATGGCCACGCCCACGTAGCCGGAGAACTCGTTCAGCCCGATGACGAGGCCGCGCTGGTCGGCGCGCGTAATGTCGAGCTTGGCGGTCTGCGTCATCGACCAGGTGAGACCCTGATTCACGCCCAGCAGGACGGTGGCAAACACTATCCAGCCCCACGACGGCGCGAAGTACACGAGCAGGGGAATCGGCAGCGCCACCAGCCAGCCGATGAGCAAGACCCTGCGGCGGCCCATGCGCTCGGCCA
>JANOAM010000534.1:0-2524 GCA_031411215.1 Betaproteobacteria bacterium | reverse complement strand
GCGGCGGCGATGCCGGTGGAAGGCATGCTCAAGCACTACCGCGACGAGTTCGCCTACCACGTCGAACACAAGACCTGCATGGTCCCCCAATATGTTTGACCACCCCCGAAGCGCCTTCGGCGCTCCCCCTCAAGGGGGCGCACCCAGTGGACCGGCGGAGCCGGTTCCACGGCTGCCGCTCGGTGCGGCGCGAAGGGCCACAGAAGACCGAAATGGCTGAACTGAACATCGACGGCAAGACGGTCACGGTGGCCGACGGCAGCGTGGTCATGCACGCGGCGGATGCTGCCGGCATCTACGTGCCGCACTTCTGTTATCACAAGAAGCTCACCATCGCGGCCAACTGCCGCATGTGCCTGGTGGACATCGAGAAGATGCCAAAGCCGATGCCGGCCTGCGCCACGCCGGTGACCAACGGCATGATCGTGCGCACCAAGAGCGACAAGGCCACCAAGGCCCAGCAGTCGGTGATGGAGTTCCTGCTCATCAACCACCCGCTGGACTGCCCCATCTGCGACCAGGGTGGTGAATGCCAGCTGCAGGACCTGGCCGTGGGCTATGGCAAGAGCGCCAGCCGCTACGAGGAAGAAAAGCGCGTCGTCTTTCACAAGGACGTAGGCCCGCTCATCAGCATGGAAGAGATGAGCCGCTGCATCCACTGCACACGCTGCGTGCGTTTCGGACAGGAAGTGTCCGGCGTGATGGAGCTGGGCATGATCCACCGTGGCGAACACAGCGAGATCACCACCATCGCCGACCGCACCGTGGACAGCGAGCTGTCGGGCAACATGATTGACATCTGCCCGGTCGGCGCGCTCACCAGCAAGCCCTTCCGCTACAGCGCGCGCACCTGGGAGCTGTCGCGCCGCAAGAGTGTGTCGCCGCATGACAGCACCGGCGCCAACCTCATCGTGCAGGTCAAGGCCAACAAGGTCCTGCGTGTGGTGCCGCTGGAAAACGAAGACGTCAACGAATGCTGGATCAGCGACCGTGACCGCTTCAGCTACGAAGCCGTCAACAGCGAATCGCGCTTGACGCAGCCGATGATCAAGCAAGGTGGCAACTGGCAGGCTGTCGACTGGAACACCGCGCTGGGTTATGTCGCAGACGGCTTGAAGCGTGTGAAGGCCGAATTCGGCACCGGCCAGGTCGGTGCCATTGGCCACGCCGGCAGCACGGTGGAAGAACTGCACCTGCTGGCCAAGCTGGTGCGCGGCATCGGCAGCGAGAGCATCGACGTGCGCACGCGCCATGCCGACTTCGGCAACACCGCTGCGGCGGGCAGGGCGCGCTGGCTGGGCACCAGCATCGCGTCCTTGTCCTCGCTGGACCGTGTGCTGGTCATCGGCAGCTTTCTGCGCAAGGACCACCCGCTGCTGGCGCAACGCATCCGCCAGGCCGCACGCAAGGGCGCGCAGGTGATGAGCCTGCATGCGATGCATGACGATTGGGCCCTGCACATGGGCGCCACGCTGACGGCGGCGCCTTCGCAGTGGTTGAACCAGCTGGCCGACGTGGCCGCCGCGGTCGCCAAGGCCGCGGGCGTGCCCGCACCGCTGCCGGCCGACCCCGGTGCGCACGCGCAGGCCGTGGCCGCCGCGCTGGCTTCCGGTCAGCACAAGGCCATCCTGCTGGGCAATGCCGCCGCGCAGCATCCGCAGGCCGCGCAGATCCTGGCCCTGGCCCATTGGATAGCCCAGCAGACCGGCGCCACCGTGGGCTACCTGGGCGAGGCCGGCAACAGTGTCGGCGCACAGTTGGTGAATGCGCTGCCGGGTACAGGTGGCTTGAACGCCGGCCTGATGCTGAACCAGCCCATGAAGGCGCTGCTGCTGCTGAATACCGAACCGGTGCTGGACAGCGCCGACGCCGCCGCCGCGCAGAAGGCGCTTGCTACATCGGGCCTGGTCGTCGCGCTGACATCTTTCAAGGACGCCTGCGCCGATGTGGCCGACGTGATGCTGCCCATCGCCCCCTTCACCGAAACGGCTGGCACTTTCGTCAACGCCGAAGGCCGTGTGCAAAGCTTCCACGGCGTGGTCAAACCGCAAGGCGATTCGCGTCCGGCCTGGAAGGTGTTGCGTGTGCTGGGCAACCTGCTGGGCCTGCCGGGCTTTGACCAGGGAACTGCTGAAGACGTGCGCGCCGAAGCGCTGGGCGACACCGCCTTGGTCGCCACCCGCCTGGACAACAGCAGCAGTGCGACTCTGGCGCTGGGCACGGCCGTGCAGGGCACGCAGCGTGTGGCCGATGTGCCGATCTACAGCACCGACTCGCTGGTGCGCCGCGCCACGGCGTTGCAACTGAGCGCCGACGCGCGAGAGCCTGTCGCCGGCATTCCTTCTGCGCTGTGGCAACAACTGGGCCTGCAGGCCGGTGACCGTGTTCGTGTCGCACAAGGCGATGCCACAGCGGTGCTGGCTGCGCGTGAAGACAAGACGCTGGCCGCGGACGCCGTGCGTGTGGCCGCGGGCCACGCGGCCACGGCCACTTTGGGCGCGATGTTCGGCGCCATCACCGTCAC
>JANOAM010000533.1:0-5694 GCA_031411215.1 Betaproteobacteria bacterium | reverse complement strand
GTCGCCGACGCCATGGCGCTGGTTGCCGGTGTGAAGTTCGACCTGGCGCTGGTGGACCTGGGCCTGCCCGATGGGTCCGGCTTGGCCTTGGCGCTGAAGTAGGCCATCACGCGGCGCGCGATGCTGGGGCTCAGCGGCGGTTCGCCTTGGCTGATGCGCTGCAACTGTTCAGTGATCAGCTCACGCGCTTGTTCTTTCAGGATGTAGCCAAAGGCACCGGCCTGCAGCGCGGGGAACAGATGTTCGTCGTCGTCATGGATGGTGACGACGACCGATTGCGCGTCGGGCTGCAGGTCCCGCAGCTTGGTCACCACGTCCACCCCGGACCCATCGGGCAGGCCCAGGTCCACCAGCGCCAGGTCGAACTTCACACCGGCAACCAGCGCCATGGCGTCGGCGACACGCGCGCTTTCGGAGATGGTGGCCCCCGGGAAAACCTGCAGCACAAGCTTGCGCAACCAGGCCCGGATTTCGGGCAGGTCTTCGAGCAGCAGGATGGTTTTCATGGGCGCCAGGGAGGGGTTGACGTCGATGTTATCGGCGCCAGCCTTGCGCTCACGAGGGCGTGGTCGCGCGATCGAGTGGAAGCGTGAGGCGTATCACGGTTCCGTAGCCGGGCCCGCTTTCCACCAGGCACTGGCCCTGCAATTGTTTGGCGCGGTTCTTCATGCTGGCCAGCCCGTGGCCGCGGTCCATGCGGCCTTCCACTTCGCTGGCAATGCCGTCGCCGTTGTCCTGGATGACCAGCTGGAAGTCTCCATCGGCCAGGGCCGCCGTCACCATGCAATGGTTGGCACCGCTGTGTTTGATGACGTTGCTGGTGGCCTCACGCAGGATGCGCGTGGTCTGCACATAGGCGCGTGCGCTGAAGGTCTGCGTCAGGTCTTCGGGTGCATCCCATTCGCCGTCGATGCCGGCTTGTCCGAGCCGGCCTATGACCTCGGCGC
Organism: Betaproteobacteria bacterium; assembly: GCA_031411215.1. Classification (GTDB taxonomy): domain Bacteria; phylum Pseudomonadota; class Gammaproteobacteria; order Burkholderiales; family Burkholderiaceae_C; genus Rubrivivax. The sequence goes on along the minus strand of JANOAM010000533.1, from coordinate 4,747 downwards.
GCCAGTCGCCCAAGGCGTCCTGCAGACGCACCGGTTTGCCGGTGAGGCCACGCACCGACAGGCGCATCTCTTCCAGCGCCTCCCGCGCCAGGGTGGAGATGCGTTCGCTTTCGCTGGTGTGCACGATGGTCAGCAGCTTGGCGCCCAGGTCGTCATGCAGGTCGGCAGCAATGCGCTTGCGTTCGCGTTCAGTGACCTGTTCCACCTTCAGTTCCGACAGCTGGCGGAAGTTGCGTTCGATCTCGGCCGTGGCCTCGCGCACCCGCTGCTCCAGCTGCAGCTTGCCCTGTTCGGCCGCCTGCAGCGCGCGGCCGTGCTGCTGCACCAGGCGCAGGCCGACGCCGAAGAAGAAGATGGGCACGATCAACTCGGCTGCATGCGCCGCCATCGTCGGCGCACCGAAGGCCTGCACGGCCAGCTCAATCAAGCCGGCCAGGGCCACGGCACCCAGCATGGGCGCCATCAACCAGACCTCACGCGAACGGCCCAGCCGACGCAGGTGCCAGACCGCGGCGGCCAGCACCTCGGCGCCCAGCAGCACGTACCAGCCACTGGCCATCAGGTGCAGGTGGGACGAACCGGCCACCACCAGCGACAGCGGCAGCACGGCGCCCTGGACGGGCAGCGCCCGGTCCACCCAGGCAAAGCGCCCGGCGGCGTAGCGCAGCAGGAACTGCACGGCCACCCAGGCCGTGAAGCCCAGCATCACGCAGACCAGGAACTCGACTTCGGAATGCCCCAGCGGCAGGTTGCGCAGCCACAGGCGCGCGTTGACCAACGCCCAGCCCACACACAGCGCGCCGAAGTAGGCCAGGTGACTTTCGCGCCGGTTCATGAAGCCCAGCACGAACATGAAGCCACCCATCAACAGCAGCGTGGCGCTGACGGCCTGCGGAGCCATCACCTGCAGCGCCGTCTGCCGGGCCTGCACGGGCGCCAGCTGTGAATAGGGCCCCAGCACCAGCGCCGACAGCATGCCGGCGCGTTGCCGCGACGCGGAATGCGCCAGCGGGAAGCCGGTGACCCGCAGGTCTAGCGTGTTGCCCGTGGCCTTGAGCAGGCCGGCCGGCAGCAGCACCAGCTGCGGGACGTTGCAGTTGTCAGTGACCGGCTGCGTCAACTGCCCGCCGACAAAAACCAGCTGGCCGTTCAGATGCACGGCCAAGTTGCTGCACACCTGTTCCACATGCAAGGCCAACAACTCTCCCGGCGGCAGTGGTGGCATGTCGAAGCGGCTGCGGTACCAGAGCGGGCCGCCATAGTCCGGTCGTGTCTTCGCCCATTCGTCAGGCAAGGCGGTGGTGACGCCACGGCCTTCCGGGAAGGCCGGGCCGTAGCCCAGGGCCACCTGCGCGCTGCTGATGCGCTGCGTTTGCGCGGACGCCACTCCCGGCAGCCCGCACACGACCAGCCAGCACAAGAGGAGGTAGGGGAAGACGGCGCGCGACATGAGCCGGCGATTCTGCACGCCGCCGCCGCTGCCCCTGCGCTGCGACAATGCCCGACCTTGCGCACTCTGCCTCTGCCTTGATCCGACGCCACAGCTTCGAAGACCCCGACAACCGCCGCCTGTCCCACCTGTGCGGCCCTGTGGAGGGCCACCTGCGGGTCATCGAGGCTGCCTTTGGCGTGAGCCTGCAGCGGCGCGATGCCAGCTTCCGCGTCCAGGGCCCGGGCCCGGCGGTGGACCGCACCGTGGCCCTGCTGAACAAGTTGTACGCACGCGCCGCCAAACCCATAGGCGAGCGCGAGCTGCAGCTGATGCTTGTGGACGGCTCATCACCGCCGATGCGCGCTGCCACGGCACACCAGGCTGCCGATGAGCCCGTGGTGCTGCACACCCGCCACAGTGACTTGAGTGGCCGCACACCCAACCAGCTGCAGTACCTGCAGCAGATCCTGGCGCACGACATCAGCTTCGGCATAGGCCCGGCTGGCACGGGCAAGACCTTCCTGGCTGTCGCCTGCGCGGTGGACGCACTGGAGCGCCACGGCGTGCAGCGCATCGTGCTGACGCGCCCGGCGGTGGAAGCCGGTGAACGCCTGGGTTTCCTGCCTGGCGACCTGGCGCAGAAGGTGGACCCCTACCTGCGGCCTTTGTACGACGCGCTGTACGACTTGATGGGTTTTGACCGTGTCACCAAGGCCTTCGAAAAAGGCCTGATCGAGATCGCCCCGCTGGCCTTCATGCGCGGCCGCACGCTGAACCATGCCTTTGTCATCCTGGACGAAGCGCAGAACAGCACACGCGAACAGATGAAGATGTTCCTCACCCGCATCGGCTTTGGCAGCAAGTGCGTGGTGACGGGCGACGTGAGCCAGGTCGACCTGCCCAAGGGCACGGACAGCGGCCTGATCGACGCGCAGCGGGTGCTGTCGGGTGTGAACGGCATCGCATTCACGCAGTTCACCGCGGCGGATGTGGTGCGCCACCCGCTGGTCGCGCGCATCGTCGAGGCCTATGACGACGCCGGTCCGCCGCAAGGCCGCACATGATGCCCGCGCTCACGCTGTCACTGCAGTTCGCGGACGCCACGCACCGCGCGCTTCTGCCGCGCCACAAGGTGGCGCGCTGGGTGCGTGCGGCGCTGGCCGGCCCAGGCGAGATCACGGTGCGCATCGTCGGCACCGAAGAAGGCCGCATGCTGAACCGCGAGTACCGCGACAAGGACTACGCGACCAACGTGCTGACCTTCGACTACCAGCACCAACCGGTGGTGATGGCCGACCTGATCCTGTGCGCGCCGGTGGTGGCGCAAGAGGCCAAAGAACAGCGCATTGACATCGCCGCCCACTACGCGCACCTGTTGGTGCACGGCACGCTGCATGCGCAGGGCTACGACCATGAAGCCGAGGCCGACGCTCAAGTGATGGAAGCGCGCGAGAGCGAGTTGATGCGTTCCCTCGGGTTCGCAGACCCCTACTTGGTGCCGTAAATGCGGTCGCCAGCATCGCCCAGGCCCGGCACGATGTAGCCGTGCTCGTTCAACTGGCGGTCTATGGCTGCCGTGAAGATGGGCACGTCCGGGTGATGCTGCTGCATCTGGGCAATGCCTTCCGGCGCTGACACCAGGCTCACGAAGCGGATGCTGCGCGGTTTCGTTTCCTTCAACCGGTCCACCGCCGCGACGGCGCTGTTGCCCGTGGCCAGCATGGGGTCCAGCACGATGGCGTCGCGTTCCTGCATGCCGTGCGGCATCTTGAAGTAGTACTCCACCGCCACCAGGGTCTTGGGGTCGCGGTTCAGGCCCACATGGCCCACCCGCGCCCCGGGCACCACTTCCAGCATGCCGTCCAGGAAACCCGCGCCGGCCCGCATCACCACCACGAACACCGTCTTGCGGCCGACGATGACCGGCGACATCATGGTTTCCATCGGCGTCTCGATCTCGATCAGCTCGGTGGGCATGTCGCGCGTCACCTCGTAGGCCATCAGCATGCTGATTTCGTGCAGCAGGCGGCGGAAGCTGCTGGTGGACAGGTCCTTCTGGCGCAACAGCGTCAGCTTGTGCTGCACCAGGGGGTGGCTGATGACGGTGACGGGGGCGGGACTGGTCATGGCCGTGGGCTCGCTGAGGTTGTCGGTGGGGGTGTCGATGGGGTTGACAGTTGGGCGCGGCGCGGGTGGCCGGGGCTGCCAAGTCTGGCATCAGTTTAGGACTAAACCCTTGTCACGGCTGCACTCACCATTCCTTGGCATGACTGGTGCTTGACTCCCACGAATGCGCACTTTCAGTGCCAATCGTCCACGTTTCAGGAGACACCCCATGTTCAAGCTTGCCCCCTTCGTCGCTGCCGCCGCGCTGGTCGCGTCGTCAGTTGTCGGCGCCTCCACGGTCATCAGCTACCCGGACTTCTCCAACACGGCTGGCCTGACGATCAACGGGAATGCCGCGGTCGTGAGCAACGCCTTGCGCGTGACCCCGGCCATTGCCGGGCAGGCCGGCAGTGCTTTCTCCACCAACCTGGTGTCTCTGGCGTCCGGCGCCTCGTTCAGCACCTACTTCCAGTTCCGCTTCAGCGGCGCGGCCGTGTCCGATGGCCAGGGCGTGGGCGCTGATGGTCTGGTGTTCGTGGTGCAGACGGTGTCCAACAACGTCGGCACGGGCGGTGGTGGCATCGGCTACCAAGGCATCGCCAACAGCATCGGCATCGAGTTCGACACCTGGAACAACGGTGGTATTGACAACAACAGCAGCAACCACGTCGGCATCGACGTGGGTGGCAGCGTGGCCTCCATCGCGCTGGCCCAGGTGACCGAAGCCGACATGAACAACGGCGGCATCTGGAACGCTTGGGTCGACTACGACAGCAGCACCACCACGCTGGAAGTGCGCCTGACGCAAGCCGTGACTCGCCCGACGCTGGCCATGCTGTCCGTGGTCCGCGACATCGCGGTGGACCTGGGCTCAACCAGCGCCTTTGTCGGCTTCACCTCCGGCACCGGCGCGGCCTGGGCCAACCATGACGTGCTGAACTGGCAGCTGAACGACAACTTCAGCCCCATCGACCCGGGTCATGTGCCCGAACCGGGGTCGCTGGCCCTGGCCGGTGCTGCACTGGCCCTGCTGGGCGCTGCTCGCCGCCGCGCTGCCCGCTGAGGCTCCGAGCCCAGAACAAGCCCGGTGCGCAAGCGCCGGGCTTTTTTCATGGGCACGGATGACCTGCGAGGTCATCGACGCGCCCTCATGCCGGCACCACCATGACCCCATCGTCATGGAAGGAGCCTTGTATGAACAACTTCGAC